>DASZVW010000592.1:0-2605 GCA_035546895.1 Polyangia bacterium | reverse complement strand
ACGACGAGGTCGAAGCGGCCGAGCGCCCGCGGGACGTCGCGTGCGAGATCGCAGGCAACGATCCCCGGCGCCGCCACCCGGTCGACCGACACGACCTCGAGCCCCGCACCGAAGCGCGCACGAAGCGCCGCCCCCGCCGCGCCCGTCCCAGCACCGAGATCGAGCGCCCGCGTCGGCGCCGGGACGTCGGCGTACACCTCGGCCAGGATCTTCCCCAGCGCGGCCCCCGTGCGCGGGGCGATCTCCTGCGCGTACTCGCGCCGCAGCTCGGGATCAGCCAGGTAGCGCGTGCCGATCAGCGCGCGCTCACCCGTGAGGCCCCGGTGTATCCGCGACCCTTTTTGCGCTCCGGGGCGAGGCAGCGCCTCAGCCCTTCCCGAACAGATCTTTGAAGCTGACGATCACCAGTACGCCCAGCAGCAGCACGAAGCCCGCCGTGTGCACCGCCGCCTCGATCCGCGGGTTCACGCGCTTGCGCGTCACGGATTCGATCGCCAGGAACAGCGCGCGGCCGCCGTCGAGCGCCGGCAGCGGCAGCAAGTTGAAGAGGCCCAGGTAAACCGAGAGCACGATGATGATGCCCAGGAAGTCCACCGCGCCGCGGTCGGCCGCCTTGGCGATCTTCTTCGTGATGCCGATGGGCCCCTCGAGATCGGGCTGCACGCGGCCGCGGACCATGTCCGCCAGGCCCCCGAGGATCCCCATCGACGTGTAATAGGGGTAGACGACGGCCTCCTTGATCGCCGCCCCGAACGACACGGGCGTGCGCTCGTCGATCGCCCCGATCTGGATGCCCACCTGATACGCGCCCGAAGGCTGGCGCTCAGGAGTGACCGAGAACGTCATCGGCTGGCCGCCGCGCAGGACCTTGATCGTGACGGGCGCCCCGGCGCCGGCGCGGATGACGTCGCTGATGGGCGCATCGGCCGAGACCGGCTGCCCGTTCGCGGAGACCAGCACGTCGTTCGCCTTCAGGCCGGCGGCGGCGGCCGGCTTGCCCGGCACCGGCTCGACGATCTTCTGCGTCTTCGACGGCAGCCCGTAGGCCAGCAGCACGACGAGCATCAGCACGAACGCGGTGAAGTAGTTCGCCGCCGGCCCCGCGAGGATCGTGAGCAGCCGCATCCAGCGCGGCCGGTTCGGGTAGACCCGCGGGTCGTCGTGATCGAACTCTTCGTTGGGGTTGAGCCCGGTGATCTGGACGAAGCCGCCCAACGGGATGGGCGCGACCTGGAACGTGGTCTCACCCCACTTGAAGCCGAGCAGCGTCGGCCCGAATCCGATCGAGAAACGCTCGACCCGCATCCCGCACAGACGTGCGACCAAGAAGTGCCCGCCCTCGTGCAGGACGATGAGCAAACCCAGGCCGACGATGGCCACGACGAACGAAAGCATGAGCGTCTAGCCTAGCACGGGCTCCGAAGGGGGGCGCGGCACCACGGAATCAGGCCACAGAATCAGGCGGCCAAGAAGCGCAGCACGGGGCGCAGCAGAAACGGCGTCGGCTGCTTCCGGCGCGACCCGACGACGTCGATCCCGAGCTCCTGCGCGCGACGCTCGAAGATCGGCTCGAAGAGCAAGCCCGGGCCGCTCGCGCGGACGATCACGGGCAGCGCCATCAGGCGGCGCGCCACGATGTACCGGCCGCGCAGGATCACGGCCTCCCGACCCGCCGCCAGGCGCGAGAGCGCCCAGCCCAGCGGAGCAAAAGAGACGGTGCGGCTGGCCTCGAGCAGCACGACGACGGCCCCGCGCGCCTCCGAGGTTCCGCGCAAGAAGGCGCGCCCCGCGACGTTGCGGGTCAAAACCCGCAGCTCGGGGATGGTCGACGCCATGAGTGCCGCGATCGACAGGCTGTTGTCCGAGCACCCGTCATTGACGGCGAGGATCTCGAACGCGACCCCCAGCCCGCGGAGGTGGTCCGCGACGCGGCGGATCTGGTGCCCCACCTTGTCCTCGACGTTGGAAACCGAGAGGACCACTGAGATTTCGGGCTCGTTCGAGACCCGCGGGGTAACGGCACCCATCGTCGACCCTACACAGCACGTCACGTGCCTAACAACCTCGAATCAATATTATCAAACACTTATGAAGGCGCCACCCGACGGGTGCGAACCTTCCTGCGCGGTTTTTGGCGCGTCGCGGTGCGAAGGACGTTACACACGTGTTACGCGACGTTGACGGAGACTTCGCGCGGCGAGAGCCCCACCCGGAGCGCCGCGGCAAGGGCATGAGCGTCGCCCGCGGGGACGACCTGCACCCCTTCCCTGCCGCCGAGCTCGGCCAGACCGCCCGAGTCGGAGACCACCGCGGGCAGGCCCCCCGCCAGGGCCTCCAAGGTCGACAGGGGCATGCCCTCGGCGCGGCCGTTCGGGAGGACGCGTGACGGCTGGGCATAGATGTCGCCGAGGGCGAGCCAGCTCGGCACCTCGGACCGCGGTACGGTGCCGGCCAGCGTGAGCGGGACGCCGAGGCCGCCGGCGAGTCGCCGCAGCCGCTCCCGCTCGGGGCCGTCACCGACTAGGACCAGTGAGAGCGGGCCCGCCTCTCCCGCGCGCCGCGCGCACGCACGGACCAAGAGATCGAAGCCCTTGATGGGGACGAG
>DASZVW010000591.1:0-8702 GCA_035546895.1 Polyangia bacterium | reverse complement strand
GCCGGCGCCGGTCCTCTCACCGCTGTTCTCGCCGGCGCCGGAGACCGCGCCGCTGATCGCGGTCCGCGAGCCTGTCCCGGTCGCACCGTCCCGTTCCGTCGCGCATCCGCCGAGCCGCCGCGCGAAGGCACACCGGCACCGCCGCCATCCCGTCGCTCAGCGGGCGGCGGCCCGCCGTTAGCCGCGCCCGGCGTCGCCGCGCTTGCGCGCCTCGGCGGCCAGCCGCCGCCATTCGCGCGTCGGATCGTCGTCGGGATCGGGGGTCTCCTGGGGCGGGCGCGCCGCCTCGGGGACGTGGCGCAGGTTGATCCGGACGCGCGTCCAGGTCGACGACCGGCCGCGCATGGAGTCGACCAGCACGTCGTCGGGGGCCAGCAGCGCCGCCGCCTCGCGGTGGCGCGCCTTCCAGCGCTCGAGCCCGGCCAGCGCCGCCGCCTTGTCGGGCGAGTTGGCGACGGTGACCAGCGGCATCTTGGAGACCCGCCCCTTGCCGCCCGCCGCCTCGGGCTTCTTGGCGGCGCCGCGCGCGCGCGAGGGGGCCACCCGCGGCGCTTCGCCCTCCATCTTGCGGAAATGCGGCGGCCAGGGGGCGTCGCCCAGGCCCGCCGCCTCGTCGCGCGCGGCCAGCTCCAGGAGGCGCTCGAGCCCGCCCGCGGCGGCGTCCATCCCGGCGTGCGGATCGCCGCGGGCGGCGAAGCGCGCCGGCATGGTGGCCACCGTGAAGTCGGCGGGGTCGCAGTCGGGGACCTCGCTCCAGTCGAGCGGCGCCGAGACGCGCGCGTCGGGGAGCGGGCGGATCGAGTAGGCCGAGGCGGTGGTGCGGTCCTTGGCATTCTGGTTGTAGTCGAGGAAGACGCCGTGCCGCTCCTCCTTCCACCACTTCGAGGTGGCCAGCGCCGGCGCCCGCCGCTCGATCTCGCGCGACAGCGCCAGCGCCGCGCGCCGGACCTCGCCGAAGCTCCAGCGCGGGTGGAGGCGGGCGTTGACGTGCATCCCGCGCGAGCCGCTGGTCTTGGGCCAGCCGCGGAGCCCCACCTCCTCGAGCAGCGCCTTCACCTCCAGCGCCACCCGCCGCACGTCGTCCCAGGCCACGCCGGGGCCGGGATCGAGGTCGACGCGCAGCTCGTCCGGGTGGTCGAGATCGCCGGCGCGGACCGCGTGCGGGTGCAATTCGAGGCAGCCGAGGTTGACCACGAAGGCCAGCCCGGCCGCGTCGTCGACCACCACCTCCTCGGCGGTGCGCCCCGAAGGAAAAGAGAGCGTCACCGTGCGCAGCCAGTCCGGCCGCTTCTCCGGCGCCCGCTTCTGGTAGAAAGCCTCCCCCTCGGCGCCGTCGACGAACCGCTTGAGGACGATCGGGCGGTCGCGGATCCCCGCCAGCGCCCCGCCGGCGACCGAGAGGTAGTAGCGGACCACGTCCAGCTTGCTGAGCTTGGCCTGGCGCGCGAAGTAGGGTTTGTCCGGGTTGGTGATCCGGACCGGGCGGCCGTCGAGCGTCAGCGTCTCCGCCGCGTCCTCTTTCTTCGGGGCCACGCCCGAAGGCTACAACGTCTCGCCGGCCTCCGCGCGGCGGAGCAGCGTGCCGGCCAGCGCCACGCCGGCCAGCGCGATCACCGCCAGCCCGTAGGCGCGGGTGGTGAAGAGGAGCCCGGCGTGGACCACCCCCACGCCCGCCAGCACCGCCGGCGCGCCGAAGGCCAGGTAGGCGATCACGTAGAGCACCGACAGCAGGCCGGCGCGCTCGTGCGGCGCCGCCAGCAGGATGACGCCGCGGATGGCCCCCTGGAAGGCGGCGCCGAAGCCGGCGCCCGCGATGGCGGTGCCGGCGAACAGCAGGCCGACCGACCCGAGCCCGACGGCGCCCAGGCTCACCGCCACGCCGGCCATCAGCGCCGAGGTCCCGAGCAGCGTCATCGCGCGCGGCGTGGAGGCGCGGGTCAGGAAGACCGTCAGCGCGCCCGCCGCCGCCATGGTGGCGAGCAGCAGCCCGCCCAGCACGGGCGAGCTCGACCCGAGCAGCCGCCGGACCAGCGTCGGCCCCAGCGAGCCGTCGAAGCCGACCAGCGCCCAGGCGGCGACCAGCGCCGGGATCGCCAGCAGCATCGGACCGCGGGCGCGCGCCGGCAGGTGGAACCGCGGGCGCAGCGAGGCGAGGGCGCCCGGCCGCGGCGTCACCGTCTCGGGCAGCGCGGCCACGCCGGCGGCCTGCGCCAGGAAGACCACCCCGAGCACCAGGTAGACCAGCACCGTCGGCGCCGGCAGGAAGGCCACCATCACGCCGGAGAGGAGCGCGCCGGTCGCCGTCCCCAGCATCGGCCCCACCGCGTTGGCGACCGTCCCCTTGGCGCGGTCGAGATCCAGCATCCCGGCGCCGACCGCGCCGGCGGCGGCGCCGGTCGAGAGCCCCTGCACCACCCGCGCGGCCAGCAGCGCCCCCACGCCGTGCGCGGTGGCGTAGAGGAACATGGCCAGCGCCTGCAGCAAGGTCGCCACCTGCAGCACCGGGCGGCGGCCGAGGTAGTCGGAGAGGCCGCCCACCACCAGCAGCGCGGCCAGCACCGCCAGCGCGTAGATGGCGAACACCGCGGTCACGGTGATCGGCGAGAACCCCCAGGCCGCCTGGTAGAGGGCGTAGATGGAGGTCGGCGCGCTCGAGCCGGCCAGGAAGAAGAGGATGATCGAGGCCTGCAGGTAGAAGGCGGCGCCCCGCGGCAGGCGCGGCAGGCGGCGCGGCGCCGGGCGCGCGGCGTGGGAGAGGGTGGCGGCGAAGGGGATCGACATGGCGGTTCCTTGATGAAGAGTCGAACAGACCACTCTGTCTAGTTGGCTTGACTATGAACAGACCGGTCGGTATAGTCAAGTCCATGTCGAGCACGGCGCAAAAGAAGCTGGAGGGCTCGGCCCGGGACCGCCTCCTGGCCGCGGCGAACGAGCTGTTCTACGAGGAGGGGGTGCACACGGTGGGGATCGAGCGGGTGCTCGAGCGGGCCGGGGTGGCCAAGGCCTCCCTCTACAGCACCTTCGGCAGCAAGGACGAGCTGGTGCACGCCTACCTGCAGGCGCGCGCCGAGCGCCGGCGGCAGCGCATCGCCGAGCGGATCGCCCGCCACGACGACGCGCGGGCCCGCATCCTCTCGATCTTCGAGCTGATGGGCGAGCTGGCGGCGGCGCCGGGCTTCCGCGGCTGCGCCTTCTACAACGCCAGCGCCGAGGGGCCGCGCCGGGAGAGCAAGGCCAGCCGGATCTGCGCCGACCAGCGGGGCTGGACGCGCGCGCTCTTCATCGAGCTGGCGCAGGACGCCGGCGCCGCCGACCCCAACCGCCTCGGGCGGCAGCTGGAGCTGCTCTACGACGGCGCGATGGTGGGCGCCTCGATGGACCGCAACCCGGGCGCGCCGGCGGTGGCGCGCGAGATGGCGGAGGCGCTGCTCGACGCCGCCGTCCCCGCGCGCGCCGGCAAGCGCCGCCCCATCAAGAGCTGACGTCCGGCGGGGCGAAAGCCGGCGGCGCGCGGCCCGTTCGCGCTAGAACTGCCGCATGGCCGACGGCAAACAGGACGTGCTCGACATGCTGCGCGAGCTGGCGGAGCTGACCATGCTGGAGGAGGGGGACCCGCAGTCGTTCCGCGTGCGCGCCTACGAGAGCGCGGCCCAGGCGATCTCCGCCCAGGCCAGCGATCTCGGCCGGATGACCGCCCGGGAGCTGCAGCAGATCGAGGGGATCGGCAAGAGCACCGCGGAGAAGATCCGCGAGCTGCTGGAGAAGGGGAAGGTCGAGAAGCTGGAGGCCTTGCGCGCCAAGCACCCGCGCAGCGTGGTGGCGCTGCTGCGGATCCAGGGGCTCGGCCCCAAGGCGCTCAAGCGGCTGCGCGCCGAGCTGGGGGTGCAGTCGATCGAGGATCTGCGGCGGGTGCTGGCCGAGCACAAGCTGCGCGCGCTCTCCGGGTTCGGCCAGAAGTCGGAGCAGAAGCTGGCCGAGGCCCTGGCGCGCCTGGAGGCGCAAGGGCCGGTCGAGCGGACGCCGATCTCCGTGGCGCTGCCGCTGGCCGAGCGGATCGTGGCCCGGATGCTGGAGGTCCCGGGGGTCACGCACGCCTCGACCTGCGGCTCGCTGCGCCGGTTCTCGGAGACCATCGGCGATGTCGACGTCCTGGTGGCCGCGCCGGCCGCCGAGCCGGTGATGGAGGCGCTGTGCGCGATGAGCCTCGTCGACCGGGTGCTGGGGCGGGGCGAGTCGAAGACCAGCGTGGTCACCCGGCGCGGCACCCAGGTCGACCTGCGGGTGGTGGCCGAGCACCAGCTGGGGGCGGCGCTGCTCTACTTCACCGGCTCCAAGGGCCACAACATCAAGCTGCGGCAGCGGGCGCTGGCCCGCGGCTGGACGCTCAACGAGTACGCGCTGTCGGAGATCGACAGCGGCAAGGTGGTGGCCAGCGAGACCGAGGAGCAGATCTACCGGGCGCTCGACCTGCCGTTCATCCCGCCCATGCTGCGCGAGGACGCCGGCGAGATCGAGGCGGCCGAGAAGGGGGCGCTGCCGGCGCGGATGCCGGCGGTGATCGGCGACTTCCACGTCCACACCACGGTCTCGGGCGACGGCCGCTCGCCGCTCGAGGAGGTGGTCGCCGCCGCCAAGGCGCGCGGCTACCGGGTCCTGGCCATCACCGACCACGCCGAGGGGACGCTCTCCGGCGTCCCGCGCGAGAAGTTCCTCGAGCAGCGCGCCCGGATCCGCGCCCTGCAGGCCGAGCTCGGCGACTCGCTGCGCCTCCTCCACGGCGTCGAGCTGAACATCGGCCCCGCCGGCGAGCTCGACTACGACCTCGAGTTCCGGCGCGGCTTCGACTGGTGCCTGGCCTCGGTGCACGACCACTTCGAGCTCGCTCGCGCCGCCCAGACCAACCGGGTGGTCACCGCCATGCGCGACCCGGCGGTGCGGATGATCGGCCACCTCTCGGCGCGCATGATCGGCGGCCGCCCGCCCATCGACCTCGACATCGACGCCGTGGCCGCCGCCGCCGAGGAGACCGGCACCGCGCTGGAGGTGAACGGCGCGCTGCCGCGGCTCGATCTCTCGGTCGAGGCGCTCCGCCGCGCGCGCGCCCGCGACGTCACCTTCCTCTTCACCAGCGACGCCCACCGCGCCGAGGAGCTGGAGCGCGTCCGCTACGCCGCGCTCAACGCCGAGCGCGCCTGGCTCGACCCGGCCCGCGTCGCCAACACCTGGCCCGCCGAGCGCCTGGTGCAGTGGATCGACGCCGGCCGGCCGGGCGCCGGATAGCCGCTACTTCGACTCGAGCTTGTCGACGCGCGATTCGAGCGAGCTGACGCGCCCCTCGAGCCGGACGTCGCGCTCGGACAGCGCCTTGGTGTATCGCACGACGAACCGTTGCTGCTCGGCCAGGTCCAGCAGTGCCGTCCCCATGACGACGAGCTGCTGCTGGACGCCGCCAAGCTGTTCTTCGACAGTCCCCAGCCGTTGATTGGTCGTCCGGATCTCGTTGCGAACGTCCCCGAGCTGCTCCTCGACGGTTCCCAGGCGTTGGTTGGTGGTCCGGATCTCGCTGCGGATGTCCTTGAGGATCTCGACCGTGATATCGGAGTCGGCCATCGACATCTCCCTTCAATGGTAGCAGAGCCCAAGCGAAGACGGTGCCAACGCCTGGCTTCAGGATTGCGCGGTTTGGGCAGATCGGGCGGCCGGCGGACGGTCGGACCCGTCCGGTCGAAGGACGGCGTGCGTGCGGGACGCTACTTGCGCCTGAGGGCGTCGACGCTCCAGGGACCCGGACCGGCGGCGGAGATGTAGAGCCAGATGAAGCAGTAGAGGACGGCCGAGAGGCCGCCGTTGGCGACGGGCCAGAAGCCGCGCGGGGCGTGCACCTGGAAGTAGGCCACGGCCATCTCGCCCGCCAGCACGAACGCCACCGGCCGCGTGCAGAGCCCGAGCAGCAGCAGCGCGCCGCCGACGGTCTCCAGGATCGCCGCCACGCCGATCTGCGAGGTGAGGCGCAGGTGGCCGCCCGGGAACGGCATCGGGTACCCGAACAGCTTGGTGGTGCCGGCGGTCATGAACATCAGCGCGGCCACGATCCGGAGCAGGCTGCGCAGCGCGGGGGCGAAGGCCGCCCACTTCGTACAGATCCCGTTGGTCGCCATCGGCGGCAGCATGCAACGGGGCCGGCGCGCGCGCCAGCGGTCAGCGGGCGCGGGCGGGGACCCGGACGCCCGCCGCGCGCAGCGCCCGCTCGCCCATCTTGCGGAGGTGCGCGCGCGCCTCGGGCGGGTCGCGCACCTCGAACTCGACGCCCAGGAGCGACATCCAGACGGCCAGCGCGTCCAGCGACGGCGCGCCCGCGTGCAGCAGGCACGAGCGGGCGCCGACGCTCTCCAGGCTCCCCGACGAGGGCGGGACCTTGCGCGCCATCTCCTCGATCGGCGCGTGCAGGAGCACGCGCGCGCGGACCGGGTAGGGGGTCAGCGAGACCGAGCGCGCGACGTAGGCGGCCAGCCCTCCTTCGGGCGGGCTGCGCGGGAAGAAGGCGGCGCCCGCCGTGACCGGCTCCGCGATCCGGTCGACCCGGAAGGTCCGCCAGTCGTCGCGGGCGAGGTCCCAGGCGACCAGGTACCAGCGCCAGCCGGTGTGGACCAGGCCGGCCGGCTCGACCCGGCGGTCGGTGCGCGCCCCCTCCTTGGCGCTGTAGCCGAAGGTCAGGCGGAGGGTGTCGCGGCAGGCGGCGGCCAGCGCGGCCAGCACGCGCGCGTCGACGGTCGGGCCGCCGCGCGCGAGCGGGACGATCGAGGCGTGCAGCGCCGACAGGCGCCGGCGGAGGCGCGCCGGCAGCACCTGCTCCAGCTTGGTGAGCGCGCGCAGCGCCACCTCCTCCAGGCCGGCCACGCCGCCGGCGGCGGCCGTGCGCAGGCCGAGCGAGACGGCCAGCGCCTCCTCGTCGTCGAGCAGCAGCGGCGGCAGCTCGGCGCC
The DNA here is from genome assembly GCA_035546895.1 of Polyangia bacterium. Classification (GTDB taxonomy): domain Bacteria; phylum Myxococcota_A; class Polyangia; order Fen-1088; family Fen-1088; genus JADGRB01. The sequence continues at coordinate 1,721 of DASZVW010000591.1, read as the reverse complement.
GGCGCCGAAGCGGTAGCCGCCGGCCACGCCCGAGGTGGAGTGGACCGGGTAGCCGAGGCTGCGCAGCCGGTCGACGTCGCGCCGGAGCGTGCGGGCGGTGATCTCCAGCCGCGCGCAGAGCTCGCCGCCGGTCCAGGCGCGCCGCGACTGCAGCAGCGTCAGCAGGCGGAGCAGTCGGGCCGAGGTGCCGAGCACGGAGATGAGTCTACAGTCGATGGGGATCGCCAACTTGGCGCACGTCGGTCAAACGGCCCACGGCTACTGATGCAGCGCCTAGAGCTTTATTTTGAACTCGTCGTAGTCGATCCCGAAGAACCGACAGATACCCTTGACGTACACGTCGGATAGCTCTGTCTTCTCGCCGTTATGCAGAGATACGGGATAGACGCTGCCACGATGGACAAGGAGGGCGTGGCTGCCCTTCCCCTTCTTCGTCTTGCATTCGATCTGATAGTCGCGGAGCGCGAGGGCGATCTTGAAAAATCTAGCCGGCATGCGCCACGGGTACGGGCGCGTGTTTGGTTACCGCCAGACGGATATCCGGCGTGTTTAGCGAGCCGGAAACGGTAGAAAAGCCGATTTCTGGTGCCGCTCGATCGAGCGATTCCCCGATCTCTGCCTCAGCCGCGACCCAGAACTCTTCCGGCGCTTTTCTCCATTCGATAGGAGGCATCCCTTGTGAGAGCCTGAAGGCGATCATCTCGAGGAGCGAGTCACGAAGGGTGGCGGCGGCGCTCTCCGCCGAGGACCCCTGAGCCATGATGTCCAGGTCCAGAGAGATCGCGATCCACTGTCCCGGCATATCGGCCGCTGGGAATGCCAAGGCGCGCATCGGAAAGCTGATCAGTATCGATTGGATCGCCGGACTCATACAGTGCCTAATTGTACCACGGTGACCGTGGTGGCACGCCCAGGTCGTCGCGTGAATGAGCGGTGTGTCTGCCTCTTCGTAGGAGACTCTTCGGAGACTCCGCCTATTGAGGACCGAATTCGTCCTCAATTGAGCGTAGCTTGTTCGGTGTCGGATCGCGGCAACCATCAACCAGGAGAACGATCATGGAGACGCAAGAGAACAAGCAGGACACTGGCCACCAGAGCGGGCAGGCGGGGACCGGCGGGGCCCGGACCTACGCCGGCGGCTGCCATTGCGGGGCGGTGCAGTTCCGGGTGACGGCCGACCTCGGGCAGGGGGCGGGGCGGTGCAACTGCTCGCTGTGCGCCAAGATGGCCAAGACGGGCGGGATCGTGAAGCCCGAGGCGTTCGAGCTGCTCTCCGGCGAGGAGCACCTCTCGTTCTATGAGTGGGGCGGCCGGACGGCGAAGTTCTACTTCTGCAAGCGCTGCGGAATTCACTGCTTCGGGCGCGGCGACCTGGCGGTGCTGGGGGGCGCCTACGTCTCGGTCAACTACAACTGCCTCGAGGGGGTCGAGCTCCGCGACCTGAAGGTCATCTACTGGGACGGCCGCCATAACAACTGGGCCGCCGGCCCGCGCGAGCAGCCGTGGGCGATCCTCGCGGGCGCGGCGGCCTGACCCGCGGCGGGCGCCCCGCCTAACCGGCGCGCCTCCGCTTGCGCTTGCTCTTGCCGACCCGCGGGCCCGGGTTTTCGGGCGGGGCCTTGGGGTGGGCGGCCAGCCACGCGCCGACCCGCGCCAGCAGCGCGGGCGTCGCCACCTGGTGGGCACCGCCGTGGACGGTCCAGAGCTCGGCGGCGCCGCCC
>DASZVW010000590.1:0-9192 GCA_035546895.1 Polyangia bacterium | reverse complement strand
GGCCGAAGGCGAACACCGGCGAGGCGTCGATGGCCGAGCCCGCCACCGGGAAGAGGTCATGCAGGCCGTGGGTCGAGATGCCGAAGGCGATGCCCATCAGCGCGACGATGATGATCCCCATCCAGTAGCCGCTGAAGTTCCCGGCCGTGAGCCCGGCCAGGATGTTGAGCGAGGGGCCGCCCTCCCGGGAGGCGGTGACCACCTCCTTGACGTGCTTCGACTCCGTGGAGGTGAAGACCTTGATCACCTCGGGGATGATGGCGCCGGCCAGCGTGCCGCAGGTGATGATGGTGGAGAGCTTCCACCAGAGCGAGTCGTTGCCGATCGGGCCCAGCCGCGGCACCAGCAGGTAGGAGACGATGTACGTCATCCCCACCGAGACCAGCGAGGTGACCCACACCAGCTGGGTGAGGGGCTTCTCGAAGTTCAGCTTGTCGGCGTTGCCGGAGCGCCCCTTGACCACCGCCTCGTTGAACAGGAACGACAGGCCGCTGGAGACGATCATCATGATGCGCATGGCGAAGATCCAGACCAGGAGCTGGACCTGCGTCTGGGCGTCGCTGACCGCCAGCAGGATGAAGGTGATGAGCGCGACGCCGGTGACGCCGTAGGTCTCGAAGCCGTCGGCGCTGGGACCGACCGAGTCGCCCGCGTTGTCGCCGGTGCAGTCGGCGATGACGCCCGGGTTGCGCGCGTCGTCCTCCTTGATGTTGAAGACGATCTTCATCAGGTCCGACCCGATGTCGGCGATCTTGGTGAAGATGCCGCCCGCGATGCGCAGCGCCGCGGCGCCCAGCGACTCGCCGATCGCGAAGCCGATGAAGCAGGCGCCCGCGTAGTCGCGCGGCAGGAAGAGCAGGATGCACAACATCATCACCAGCTCGACGCAGATGAGCAGCATGCCGATGCTCATCCCCGCCTTGAGCGGAATGGCGTAGATGGGGTAGGGCTTCCCCTTCAGGCTGGCGTAGGCGGTGCGCGAGTTGGCGAAGGTGTTCACCCGGATGCCGAACCAGGCGACGCCGTAGCTGCCGGCGATGCCGAGCAGCGAGAACAGCAGGATGACGACCACCTTCACCGCCTCGAAGTGCCGGAGCACGCCGAAGTAGAAGATCATGATGAGGCCGATGAAGACCTCCAGCAGCAGGATGAACTTCCCCTGCGTGATGAGGTAGGTCTTGCAGGTCTCGTAGATGAGCTCCGAGATCTCCCGCATCGACTTGTGCACCGGGAGGTTCTTGAGCTGCCGGTAGATCACCAGCCCGAACACCAGCCCGAGCAGGCAGACCACCAGCCCGGCCGAGAGCAGCGTGCTCCCCGGCGTGGCGCCGAGGAAGTTCACGCTCCCGAGATCGGGGAGCACCAGCGTCGCCTCGCCGCCCCCTTCGTGCCCCTGCGCGAACGCCGGGAGCGCCGCCAGAGAAACGACCAGAGACGCCAGGACACCAACCAGGACCGACAGACGGGATCGCGTCATCGCGCCGGCTGTTTAAACCAATCCCCCCCCGAAGTCCAGAGCGCCCGCGCCCGGTTTCACGGAACCGCCCTCACGTCCCCAGCCGATCACCTCGCCGTCCAGCATCCGCGATCCGCCCCAGGTGATCGAAGGCGGGCTCCGCCCGCCGGAGACTTACTTGCCCAGCAGGATCCGCCCCCGGCTCTCGTCGCGTTCCGGGGGTGGGCCGGTGGGAGGGGCGGAGCCCCTCCCGCCCAGCGAGCGGCGCGAGCGCTCAGTCCCCCTTGGCTTTGAGGACCAGCAGGCGGTAGTTGCCGTAGCCGGCCTGGCCGCAGGAGTAGATGATCTCCGTCAGCAAGCGGTAGGGGGTCGTCTGATCGGCGACGATCATCAGCTGGCCCTCGAACTTCTGGCCGGTCAACTCGGCGACCTTCTTCTCGCGCTTGGCGTGCTTCTCCAGCACGTCGACGAGCGGCGTGATGTAGTAGCCGTTCTCGCCGTCGCGCTTCATCGCCGGGTCGATGCGCCCCTGGTTGATCGGCGCGATGCCGTCGCCCTCGACCAGCAGCACCTTCTTGGTGACGGTCACCGTCACCGCCAGCTTCGGCTTGAGCTGGGTGACCGACTTCGGCACCTGGAGGTTCTGGTCGAAGGTGATGGTCGAGGTCGACGAGGAGAACGACTTCAACAAGAACACCAGGATGATGGTCATCATGTCCATCATCGGGGTGATGTTGAGGTCTTTGATGACCTCCGGCTCGGACAGCTTGCGGGCGTAGGAGCGGATCGCCTTCTTGCCCTCCAGCCGCGAGACCTCGTTGGCCATCGGCATCAGAGGATCCCCGCGGCGAAGGCGACGTCAGGGAACAGGATCTTGCCGGTGGCTTCGTCCGTTCTCATGGCGTCGAGGGTGGCGACGACGATGTCGTAGGGAATGTTGGCGTCGGCGTTGAAGTTGGCCTTGGTCTCTTCCGCGTTGTCCGGATTCGACTTGATCTCCTTCAACTTCGCCGTGAGCGCCGGGTAGTCGTACTGGCCGCTCGGCAGCTTGGGGATGACCGGCAGGACGCCCCCCGAGGCGGCGACCACGAACCCGCCCGAGCCGACGGTGACGGTCAGGTTGAGCGGCGGCTTCTCCGGCGGGGGCGGCTGGTCCTCGGCGGAGGCGCCCCCCTGGGAGATGCTGGGGACGGAGACATTGATGTTCGCGAGCGCGACCTGATTCACCACCGAGGCGAGCAGGAAGATGATGATGTTGGTGACGATGTCCATGTAGGGGACGAGGTTGAGCTCACCCGCCTCTTCCTCGATCTCCTCGACATGGTCGCGCATGCGGCGGCACGCCGCCCGGACCTGGCTTCTCGTCATGGGACGCTTGGCCCTTTCATCCGTTGGTCAGGTGAGGTTCGTCGACCGTTCCCCAGACGCCCGACGTTCCGACTTAGGCCTTGGCTCCGCCCTGAGCCGACTCCGCCAGCAGGTTCTCGAGCTTGAGCGCGAAGCCTTCCAGGTCGCCGACCTGCTTCTTCGAGGCCGACGAGAGGATGGCGTGCGCGATGATGCAGGTGACCGCGATGCTGAGACCCATGGCGGTGTTGTTGAGCGCCTCGGAGATACCTTTCGCCAGCAGCGCCGACCGCTCTTCCGGCTTGGCGGCCGCGACGGCGCCGAACGCCCGGATGAGGCCGATGACGGTCCCGAGGAGGCCGACCAGGGTGGCGATGTTCGCCACCGACCAGAGGACCTGGACGCGCTTCTTGAGGAGCGGCGTCACGTCGACCAGCGTCTCCTCGATCGCCTGGGCGATGGCGATCTCGCCCCGGTGAACGCGCTGCAGGCCAGCGCGGGCCACCTGGGCCACCGGGGCCTCGGTCGCCGAGCAGAGCTTGACGGCGCGGTCGATGTTGTTGGCCAGCACCAGCTTCCGGATCTGCTCGAGGAACGCCTTGGCGTTCACCGACCCCTTACCGAGGAAGAAGATGGCGCGGTCGGCGATGAACGCCAAGGTGATGATGGACACCACCAGGTTGACGTACATCAGGGTGCCACCTTGCTCTAGGAACTGGGCGAGTCCTTGCATCTCGTGTCTCCTCGCGCGCGCGTTTGGCGCCGCAATCGGCTCTCGGGTGTGGGGTTGGGGGAACCGTTTCTGGTGAACTCGGGGCCCTTGGGAGGGCCTTGCTGAGTGAAGCTAGAACGAAGGCGGTTCGTATCTTATCGGTATGTCCTGGGGTGTCAAGCTATCGGAGCCGTTGAGCCTTCTGTCGAGCGAGCCATTCTAATGAGGCGTCTCTTGAGAGGTTTCTTGGGACATTTAATGGGCTCTGGGCTCGACGTGGATGATTACGTCTGAAACCTCAGGAAACTTTACCTTTACTTCACGCTCGATTTGCTGAGCCAGCCGGTGGGCGTCGACGACGCTCATCTCCGGGGCCACCTCGAGGTGCAGATCGAGCTCCACCGCCCGCCGCATCCCGCGCGAGCGGACCCGGTGGACGTCGCTCACGCCGGTCACCGACCGCGCCAGCTCGGCGACGCCGGCCGGGTCGAGCCGGGCGGCGTCGATCAGGATGGGGACGTTGTCGCGGAACACCTGCCAGGCCGCCTGCCCGATCAGGAAGACCAGCAGCAGCGTCGCCACGCCGTCGGCCCAGCTGAGCCCCATCCGGACGCCGATGAAGGAGGCGACCACCGCCCCCGAGGCGTAGAAGTCGGAGGTGGCGTGGTGGGCGTCGGCGTGCAGCAGCTCGCTCCCCAGCTCGTGCCCCTGGTGGTGCTCGAAGCGGCTGACGAACAGGTTGATCCCCATCGTCACGATCACGATGGCGAAGCCGGCCCACCCGACGCGCGGCGGGGCGGCGTGCGCGTGGTGGGCGAGCCCCCGGATGGCCGCCTCGGCGAACTCCAGCAGGCCGACCACGATGAGCACGCCGATCCCCAGCGCCGCCAGGATCTCGATCTTCTGGCGCCCGTACGGGTGGCGCGGATCGGCCGGGGCGGCCGCCCAGCCCAGGCTGAGCAGCGCCAGGACGTTCGAGGAGGCGTCGAGGACGGCGTGGAGCGAGTCGGCGCCCAGCGTGAGCGATCCGGAGACGTAGCTGTAGAGCGCCTTGCTGATCGCCACCAGCGAGTTCAGGCCCAGCGTGATCCAGAAGACCCGGCGGACCTTGTCGCGCCGCTCCTCGGCGGCCCGGACGGCCGCGTCGGCGGCTCCGGCGGCGCAGCAGGCGTCGGTGTCGGGGCCGCCGGTCGTCATGGGCGCCGCGAGCCCGGGACAGGGGGGGCTTGGCCCGCGGGCGCCCCGTTGTCGGCGGTGGCGGCGCCGAGCGGGTCGCCGTCGAGGTCGCGGAGCTCCACCGGCGCCAGCTTGGCGAGCGGCCCCTCGACCAGCTTGCGGTCGCCGACCACCACCACCGTCAGGTGGGCGGGATCGAGGTACTTGCGCGCCACCCGCCGCACGTCGTCCTTGCTGACGGCGGCGATCTTGCGGGTGTAGTCGGCGAGGTAGCTGTCGGGGAAGTTGAAGACCGCCAGCTCGGCGAGCTGCGCGGCGATGCCGGCCCGGGTGGCGAAGCGGGCCGGGAAGGACTTGATGATCTGGTCCTTGGCGCGCACGAGCTCCGCGTCGGCCACGTCGCCGTCGCGGATGGCGTTCAGCTCCTTGAGGATCTCGGCGACCGAGTCGGCGGTGTGGGGGGCCACGAACTCGCCGCCGGCGGAGAACGGGCCGGGCGCCTTGCGGCTGTCGAAGCTGGAGCGGGCGCCGTAGGTCCAGCCTTTCCCTTCGCGCAGGTTGAGGTCCAGCCGGTAGAACCCGCCGCCCAGGATCAGGTTCATCACCGTGACCGGGAAGTAGTCGGGGCTCTGCCGCTCGATGCCCACCAGGCCGACCCGGATCGACGACTGCGGCGCGCCGGCCTTGTCGATGAGGTAGATCTTCGTCTCGCCCGCCGCCGGGGCGGGGGCGGGGAGCTTGTGGGCGGCGACGTGCCGGCCGCGCCAGCCCTTGAAGGCCGCCTCCAGCTTGGCGCGGAGCTCCTTCTCGGTGGTGTCGCCGGCCACGATCAGCGCCGCGTTGTTGGGGCGGTAGTTGGCCTCGTAGAAGGCGCGCAGGTCGGCCGGGGTCAGCTTCTTGATCGAGGCCTCGGTGCCGCCCATCGGCGAGCCGTAGGGGTGCTTGGGGCCATAGAGGAGGTGGGTGAACGCCAGGCTGGCCACGGTGGGCGGGCTGTCCTTGCGCCGGGTGATGGCGGTCAGCGTGTTGTCGCGGACGCGGGCGAACTCCTGGTCGTCGAAGGCCGGGTGCTGGACCACGTCGGCGAAGATGGCCAGCGCGGCGTCCAGGTTCTTGCTCAGCGTCGAGAGCCCGACGCTGGAGGCATCCCAGGTCCCGCCGGTGGCCAGGGTGGCCCCCAGCGCGGCGACCTGGTCGGCGATCTGGAGCGCGCCGCGGGTCTTGGTCCCCTCGTCGAGCATGTGGGCGGTCAGGTCGGCCAGCCCCGCCTTGTCGGGCGGGTTTCCGGCCCCGCCGGTCTTGATCATCAGGTTGAAGTCCACCAGCGGAAGGTCGTGGAATTCGACGAGAAACACGTCGAGCCCGTTCTTCAGTTTGAACCGCGTCCAGTGCGGCGGGTGGAAGGTCGGCTCGGGACCCGGCGCCGGCGCCTGCTGGCGGTAGGGGGCGTCGGGCGTCTCGCGGGCGGGGACGGGCGTCGCCGCCGGCGCCGCCGCCGAGGAGACCACCACCGTGGGGGAGACGGGCGGGACCGCCGAGACCGCCGGCTTGGGCGCCGGCGCGCTGGCGCAGGAGGTGGCCAGCGCCGCCGCCAGGCCGACCGCGGAGAGGCGCGCGGCGGTCACTTCTTCACCCGCCCCATGATCGGCGCCTCGGGGTTGGGCGCCACCGCCACCACCACCCGGCCGTCCTTGTTGAGGACCTCCTGGGCCACGCGCTGGACGGCGGCGGCGTCGACCGCTCGGTAGCGGCGCAGGTCCTCGGTCAGGAAGCCGGGGTCGTTCAAGAGGTAGTTGTAGGACTGCAGGCGCTCGGCCCGGGCCAGCAGCGGCTCCAGGCTGCGGACCGCCTCCGACTCGATCTGGTTCTTGGCCCGCTCGAGCTCGGCCGCCTCGACCGGCTTGGCCTTGAGCGCCGCGATCTCCTGGTCGACGACGGCCAGGATCTCGTCGACCGTGTGCCCCGGCATCGGCGTGGCGGTGATCTCGAAGGTGCTGGCCAGAAGCTGGCTCTGCTGCGCGGCGCTCACCGACTGGGCGATCTTGAGGTCGTAGACCAGGCGCTTGTAGAGCCGCGACGACTTGCCGTTCCCCAGCACGTTGGCCAGCACGTCGAGCTCGCGGTCGCCCGGCTTGAAGTTGGCCGGCGAGGGGTAGTCGACGTAGAGCTGCGGCTGCTGGATCTTGGCCTCCATCTCGATCCGCTGCGGCGCCGCCAGCCGCACCTCGCCGCCCGCGCGCCGCGCCACCGGCGCGCCCGGCGGGATGGCCGCGAAGTACTTGTCGACCAGGTCCTTGGTCCTGGCGCGGTCGAAGTCGCCGGCGATCACCAGCGCGGCGTTGTTGGGGGCGTAGTAGGTGCGGAAGAACGACTTCACGTCCTCGACCGAGGCGGCCGAGAGGTCCTCCATCGAGCCGATCACCTGGTGGTGGTAGGGGTGGTCGGGCGGGTAGAGCGACTCCGCGAGCACCTCCAGGACCAGCCCCGCCGGGCGGTTCTCGTAGCGCTGGCGCTTCTCGTTCTTGACCACGTCGCGCTGGTTGTCGAGCGTCTCCTTGAACGACGGCCGGTCGAGCAGGAACCCCATGCGGTCGCTCTCCAGCCAGAGCGCCAGCTCGAGCTGGTTGGCCGGGACCACCTCGAAGTAGTTGGTCCGGTCGGCGGCGGTCGACCCGTTGACGTTGGAGGCGCCGGCCTTCTGCAGGTACTCGAAGTACTTGTCCTCGGGGATGTGCTTGGTCCCCTGGAACATGATGTGCTCGAACAGGTGCGCGAAGCCGGTGTGGCCGGGCGCCTCGTCGCGCGAGCCGACCTTGTACCAGACGTCGACCGCCACCTCCGGCATCCGGTGATCTTCGTGGAGGATCACCTCCAGGCCGTTCGGCAGCGTGTACTTCTCGAAGGCGATCTGGGGCAGATCCGCCGTCGGTGAGGGCGGCGCTCCGGCGCCGGCCAGGAGCGCCAAAGCGGCCGCGGCCCGTGCGTGCATGCGGAATGTCTTACCACGCTATCGGCGGAGGTCATTATCTGGGAGAATTCGGGTCCGCAGCCGATGTCGACCCCGCCGCCGCCCCAACCGAACGCCCCCGCGCCCGCCGTCACCGACGAGGCGCTGGTGGCGCGCGCCCGCGGCGGCGACTTCGTGGCCTTCGAGGAGCTGGTCGATCGCTACGAGGACAAGATCTTCCGGCTGGCCTACCGGTTCGTCCGCAACGAGACCGAGGCCAAGGAGATCCTGCAGGACACCTTCCTGTCGGTCTGGCGCAAGCTCGACACCTTCAAGGGGGACGCCCAGTTCGGCAGCTGGCTCTACCGGGTGGCCACCAACGCGGCGCTGATGCGCCTGCGCGCGCAGCGGCGCCACCCCGAGGTCTCGACGGAGGAGCTGCCGGTCGACTACCTCGACAACTACGGCCACCTGCCGGCGGCCGGGGAGAACTGGGCCAAGCGCCCCGACGACGAGCTGCAGTCGGAGGAGCTGCGCCGCCGCATCCAGCAGGCGGTCGACGAGCTGCCCGAGATCTACCGCACGGTGTTCATCATCCGCGACGTGGAGGGGCTCTCCACCGAGGAGACGGCCGAGGTGCTGCAGATCTCGGTCCCCACCGTCAAGACTCGCCTGCATCGGGCCCGGCTCGCACTGCGCGAGGCGATCTCGCGCTACTTCGATCAGCGGTAAGAGACCCGGTAAAAGCCGGGGTTTTCCGGCTATAATCCGGCCGGCTCATGGTGACCACGCGGGCAGCGACGGCGCTCTTCTGCGGTGTCGTCGCCGTCCTCGCCGGCCGCGCGGCGCGCGCCGCGCCGGGGCCCACGGCGTACGAGGAGGTGCTGGCGCGGGCGGGCGCGCGGCTCGGCGACGAGGCCTCCAAGCCCGAGGCGATCGCCGCGCTGGCCGAGCTGGCGGCGCTCGATGAAGACGTGGCGCCGGCGGCGCTGGAGGCGGCGGTGCGGCAGGGCGCGGCGCCCGGCGCCGACCCGCTGGTCGCCGCGCAGGCCACGTTCCTGCTCGCCCACCTCCTCGACGAGCGCGGGGCGCGCGACGAGGCGGCGGCGCTGCGCGCCTCGCTGGGGTTCCTGCGCCACCCGCTGGTGATCGGCCCCTTCGGCGAGGGGCGCGCCAGCTTCGGGACGGCGTTCCCGCCCGAGGCGGAGCGCGCGGCGCCGGTCCCGGGGCACACCTATCCCGGGAAGGTCCACGACGTCGCCTGGCGGTCCGGCGAGGCCGCGGTGCGCGCGGGGGCGCTCTACCTCGACGGCCTGCTGCGCCCCGACGATCAGGCGGTCGCCTACGTGGCCGCCTTCGTGCACAGCGATCGGGCGCGCGCGGCGGCGCTGCGCCTCGGCTCGCCGGGGCCGGTCAAGGTGTGGGTCAACGGCGCGCCGGTGTTCGCGCGCGACGTGGTGCGGACGGCGGCGCTCGATCAGGACGCGGCGGGGATCCGGCTGGGGCGCGGGTGGAACCGGATCCTGATCAAGACCGTGGTCGTCGACGGCGCCT
>DASZVW010000589.1:0-1844 GCA_035546895.1 Polyangia bacterium | reverse complement strand
AGCTGGCCGGCGCCGCAGCCGACCGCGACCGGCGGCCGCCAGATCGATCTGCGCGGCGTCCCTGACCACGCGGAGACGCTGGAGCGGCAGCCGGACGGGACCTGGAAGCGGTTCTGCCGGAGCGCCTTCCCGGCGCCCGCGCCGCGGAGCGGCCGGTGAGGCGCCCCGCCTTTTCGGCCGCGGGCGCCGCCATGCTGGCGCTGGCGGCGTTGTGGCCCGCGCGGGCCCAGGCGACCGCGACCCTCACGATCGAGAACCTCGACGACCCGGGCGAGGGCTTCAACGATCCGACCCCCGTGGCGCCGGTGGGCGGCAACCCCGGCACCACCGTGGGGGCGCAGCGCCTCAACACCTTCAAGCAGGCGGCCAGCCTGTGGGGCACGATGATCGACAGCAACGTCCCCATCGTCATCGCCGCGCAGTTCTCGCCCCTGACCTGCAGCGCCACCAGCATCACGCTCGGCCAGGCGCGCACCTCCAGCGTGGAGATCGATCAGCCCGGCTCGCCGCCCAACGTGCTGGTCCCGGAGGCGCTCGCCGATCGCCTGGCGGGGGTCGACCTCCACCCGGGGATGGAGGACATCGACGCCCAGTTCAACGGCGCGCTGGCCGACTGCTCGGGCGGGACCGAGGACTGGTACTACGGCTTCGACGGCAAGCCGCCGGGGAACGATCTCGACCTGCTCTCGGTGCTGCTGCACGAGCTCGGGCACGGCCTGGGGTTCGTCAGCGACGTCGACTTCACCTCCGGCGCGCTGCTGGGCGGCTACGCCGACGTCTTCACCGCGCACCTCTACGACGACCAGGCCGGCATGCTCTGGACCGACATGACGGACGACCAGCGCGCCGCCTCGGCGCAGAACGCCCGCCACCTGGTCTGGCAGGGGGACAACGTGGCCAAGATGGCGCCGATGGTGCTGGCCAAGGGGGCGCCGCGCCTCACCCCCTCGCCGGGCCTGGCGGGGCTCTCGGGCGCGCTCTCGGAGTCGATCATGGGGCCGCTGCTCTCGGCGGGGCGCGTGCAGGGGCCGGTGGTGGTCGGCACCCCCGCCGACGGCTGCTCGTCGACGCCGCCCAGCTACGCGGGAGAGATCGCCCTCTTCCAGGGGGGCTGCGACGCGGCCGCGGTCGGCTACCTGGCCGGGTCGACGGGCGCGCTGGCGGTGCTGATCTCGGACCCCGCCGGCGAGGCGCCCCCCTCGAGCGTGGAGGCGCCGCCGACCGAGCAGGCGATGTACCCGGTGACCATCCCGATCATCGGGGTGACGCCCGCGGACGCCGCGCTGCTCGCCGCGGGCGCCGAGAGCGTGGTGCTCGACGCCGACGGCACGCGCCTGGTGGGCGCCGACGCCCAGGGGCGCATGTACATGTACGCCTGCGATCCGCTGGTCGAGGGGTCGACGGTGTCGCACTGGGATCCGCTCGCCCGCCCCAACCTGATGGAGGAGCCCAACAGCTCGTTCATCATCAGCCACGACATCCGGATGGAGGCGGCGCTGATGCGCGACATCGGCTGGATGCCGTTCTGCGGGAACGGCCAGCTCGACCCCGGCGAGACCTGCGACGACGGCGCCCTGAACAGCGACACCACGCCGGGCGCCTGCCGCACCGACTGCACCCGCTCGCACTGCGGCGACGGGGTCCTCGACGCGGGCGAGGCGTGCGACGACGGCGCGCAGAACAGCGACACCGCGCCGGGGGCCTGCCGGACGACCTGCGTGAAGGCGGGCTGCGGCGACGGGGTGGTCGATCCGGGCGAGGCGTGCGACGACGGCGCGCGGAACGGGGCCGGCGCCGCCTGCACCGCGCAATGCCAGATCCCGGGACCGCAGACCGGCGCCGGG
>DASZVW010000588.1:0-1859 GCA_035546895.1 Polyangia bacterium | reverse complement strand
CCCGAGCCGCCGGTGTGTCCGCCCGAGCCGCCGGTGCCGGTCATCATGCCGCCACCGCCGCCGGTCCCCGTTCCTCCTCCCGCCCCACCGCACCCGACCCCGATGACCAACGGCCCCAAGAGACCCGCGAGCAGACTAATTTTCATGATCGACCTTTTCGCCAGCTTAGACCGAAACCTTGAGCCGCTGCGTCGTTTTTTGGCGCGATTGCGGCGCCCCCCGTCCGTGACCACCTTCGAGGCGGATGCCTCTCCAGCACGCGCCGCCGCCCGCGGCCCCCCGGCGGCTCTCTGCCCGGACGACCGCCTGGGTGGTCGCGGCCTGCCTGGCCATCATCTATGTATTGAGCACCCTCCCCACCCCGCTCTACGTCGTCTACCGCCAGGCGCTGGGGTTCTCCAAGCTGACGCTGACCCTGATCTACGCGGCCTACGTGGTGGGGTCGGTGGGGGCGATGTTCTTCCTCGGCCGCCTGTCGGACCAGGTCGGCCGCCGGCCGGTGGTCCTGGCGTCGCTGGCGATCGGCCTTCTGGCGGTGGTGCTGTTCCTGGCGGCCGGCGGCACCCCCTGGCTGTACGCCGCCCGGATCGTGAGCGGCCTGGCGATCGCGCTCGCCTCGGGCGCCAGCACCGCCTGGATCGTGGAAGCCCGCGGCCCGGCGGACAAGCGCGGGGGGACCCGGATCGCCATCGGCGCCAACCTGCTGGGGCTGGGGGTGGGCCCGCTGCTCGGCGGGATCCTGGCCGAGGTCGCGCCGGCGCCCCGGCGGCTGCCGTACCTTCCGATGCTGGCCCTGCTGGTCGTCGCGCTCGCGCTCGCCTGGGCCGGCCGGGAGACGGTGGCGCAGCGGCGGCGCTGGCGGGAGGCGGAGCTGCGCCCGCGCTTCGGCGTCCCGGGGTCGATCCGGACCGCCTTCCTGGTGCCGGCCATCGCCGCCTTCGCGACCTTCGCGGTGCTCGGCTTCTACTCGGCGCTGCTGCCGAGCGTGCTGCAGAACGCCCTCCGGCAATCGAGCCGGGCGCTCTCGGGCGGTGTGGCGGGCGGGATGTTCCTGATCGCGGCGCTGACCGTGGCGCTGGCCGGCGTGCAGCCGCTGACCGGCGTCATCACCGGGCTGGCGCTGGTGGTCCCCGGCGTGGCCATGATGGTGGTCGCCGAGCGCGTCCGCTCGCTGGCCTTGTTGCTCTGCGCCTCGGCGACCATCGGCGTCGCCTCCGGGTTCGGCTACTTCTTCGGCCTCGAGCTGGTCAACGAGATGGCGCCCGAGGACCGGCGCTCGGAGGTCGTCTCCGGGTACCTGATCGTCTGTTACGGCGCGATCTCGCTGCCGGTGATCGGCATCGGCCTCCTCGGCACCGCCTCGAGCCCCCTCTTCGCCGACACGCTGTTCGGCGTGCTGGTGGCGGGGCTGGCGATCGCGGCGCTGACGATCGAGATCGTGCTCCGCGCGCGCCACCACGCCGCGGCGCCCGGGCGGGCCTGAGCCGCGGGGGCCGCCGGCGCGCTACTGCGAGTACGCCACCGTCGAGAGCAGCGCCTCGGCGGCCTGGCGCGAGTCGAGCCGGGTGTGCTGGACGACGATGGGGACGTCGGACTCGATGACGCTCGAGTAGTCGGTGTCGCGCGGGATCGGCGGGTCCCCGAGGTCATTGAAGCGGAGATGGAGCGTCCGCCGCGGCGGCACCACCACCTCGTACGGCGGGACCGGCTCGCGGTCGGCGTAGAAGATGGTGATCCGGACGTGCGCCGGCTGGTCGCCGGTGTTGAGCAGGCAGGCGGTCTCGTGGCTGGTCAGCGTCTCCTTGGGTCCGTGGCTCTCGGAGGGGATGTACCCCTCGGGGATCACCCAGACGAAGCGT
>DASZVW010000587.1:0-4065 GCA_035546895.1 Polyangia bacterium | reverse complement strand
GATCCCCACCAGCACGCGCAGCGGATCGCGCCGCCCGGGGGCCGCCGCCAGCGCGCGCGCCCACTGGTCGTCGAACGCCGTCGTCACCACCGCGCGCCAGGGGAAGTCGGCCGCCTGGCGCACCCCCTCCGGGAGCGGCGCCCCGTCGGCGAACGCCTGCTCGACCGCCTCCTCGACCTGCGCGGGCGGCAGCAGATCGCGGATCAGCGCCAGCGCGTCGCCGAGGCGGCCGCCGGTGCAGAGCTCGGCGATCTGCGCGCGCACGTCGGAGAAGACGGGGCGCTCGGCCAGCGCGTCGACGAACGCCCGCCAGCTCGGCGCGCCCGCCAGCTCGCTGCACCCAAGGCCCGCGACCAGGACGACCTGACGCGCCTTGAGCCTTTCGACCAGGGAGTCGGGAATCTCGACCATCGGTGCCACCTCGGCCGGATCCCCTCTGTCATAACGCGATTCGGCCCGCCGGCCTAGCCCTGAGGGGGCCAGACTAGCGGTCGTTCTGCTCGACGGCCGTCTCGTGGAGGAGCGCCAGCAGCCGGCGCGCCTCGGGGTCGCGCGGATCGAGGCGGGCGGCGGTCTCCAGCTCCGGTCCGGCGGCGGCGAAGTCGTGCATGTTGATGAGCAGCGTCCCCAGCAGGAGGTGCGCGGGGGCGCCGGCGCCGGCGCCCACCGCCTGTCGGGCCAATGTGTAGGCGGCGGCGGTGTCGCCGTGCTCCCAGCGATCACTGGCGCGCCGGAGGAGCGCGTCGGCGTCGAGGTGCGGGCCGCGCTCGACCGTCTCGGGGGCGCGTCCGGCGACCCGGTGCGGCGGCTGGGGGCGCGCCCCCGCGGGGAGCGCGGGGATCGGCGGCGGCTGAAGCTCGGGCTCGGGCGCCGGCTCCGGCGTGGCGGCGGGGGCCGGCGGCGCGATCGGCCGCGGGGGTATCGACGGGGCGCCGGCCAGCGGCTCGGCCAGCGCGCGCGAGCGCGCCGTGCGCCCGTGCGTGCGCAGGAGCCCGATCCCCGAGGTGGCGACCACCGCCGCGATGGTGGCGGCCACCCAGGGCCCCGAGCGGGGCGCGCGCCGGCTGGCGGTCACCGGCGCCAGCAGGTGGAGCGTGGGCGGCGCCGACGAGGGCGCGGCCCCCGCCGCCAGCGGCGCCGACGCCGGCGCCGGCAGGCCGCGCAGCGCTTGCTTCACCGCCGCGACCTCCGCGGCGATCGCCTGCCGCTGCTGGGTCACGTCGAAGCCGTGAGCCAGCAGCTCGGCCAGCTCGCGGCGCGGGTCGGCCCCGGGGGGGATGAACGCCGCCAGCGCCGCCCCCAGCTCGTCGGCCGAGCGGAGGCGATCCGCCGGCGCGGGCGCCATGGCGCGCTCGGTGAGCTGCGCCAGCATCGGCTCGACGTCGGGGTTGAGCTCGCGCAGGTAGGGGAGGGTCGGATCCGGCGACTCCTCGGCGCGGCGGCCGGTCAGCACCTCCCACAGCACCACGCCCAGCGCGAAGACGTCGGCCCGGCAGTCGACCGCGCCGCCCTCCCAGGCCTCGGGCGCGACGTAGCTGTGATGCCCCACGACCACGCCCTGCCGGGTCGCCGCCGCCTCGATCGCCGAGCGGGCGATCCCGAAGTCGACCAGCTTCACCTCGCCGTCGAACGACAGCATGACGTTCTCGGGCGTCACGTCGCGGTGGACGATCCCCTGGCGCCCGAACCCGTGCGCGTAGCCGAGCGCGCGCGCCACCTCGCGCACCACGTGCACGCCGACCGCGAGCGGCAGCGGCCGCACGCCGCGCTGGCGCATGAGCTGCGCCAGGCTCACCCCCTCGACGAACTCCTGCGCCACGCACAGCTCGCCCTCGATCCGCTCGATCCGCAGCGTGCGCGCGATGTTCTCGTGCTCGAGCCGCACCGCGATCTGCGCCCCGCGCCGCAGCCGCGCCTCCAGCTCGCCGTCGTCGGCCCCGACCGGCAGCCGCTTGAGCACGCAGAGGTCCGGGTCCTTCCCGTCCGCCCGCAGCGCCAGCTCCGCCCGCGCCGCCCCGCCCCCGCCCGCCGCGCGGACGATGACGTACTGGCCGAGGCGGGGGAGGTCGTTCATGGCTGGGCGCCGCAGCCGCTACCCGGCGCCGGACAAGACGACAAGTTGCAGCTGGTCGCGATCTGGCCGCCGGTATTGGCCATCACGTAGATCCCGGTCGCGTCGATTGGCCCATCACAGGAGATCCCGATAGGTTTGTTGTCCTCGATGGTGACCAGATCGAGCGTGCTCCCCGTCCCTGCGGTCGTGATGTTCATCCCGCCGCTCGTTCCGTTCGCTCCTGGCCCGTCGTTGGTGACGGTGGTGTTTTCGATGTGGAACGTCGTCCCGCTCAGGGAGATGCCGCCGCCCATGCAGCTGTCGACGGTCACGTCGTTCAGGGTGAGGGTGCCACCCGTGGCATTGATCCCGAGCGACGCCGAGAGCGAGAACGTCACCGATCGGATGGACACGGTGCCGCTCCCCATGCTGAACACCGGGGTCGACACGCTGCCGATCTTCGCGTTGTTCTGACCGACGATGGAGAGCTGTCCGGGTTGGCACTGGTCGGCGTAGCTCCACGTGCCACCGGTGACGATGCCGCTGGATCCGTCGACGACCACGAGAGTTCGACCCGAGGAGACGAACGTGGGAACGGGCTGTAGGGAGCAGAACGGGTGCGCCTTGGTTCCGGCGGTCGAGCCGCCGTCCGAGGCCGATGGGGTGTCGCTGCAAGTCCCCGGGTCGCCTCGAACGTAGATGGTCTCGGCGTCAGACGCGCAATGTCCGTCGGTCATGCAGACGCCTGGCCCGACGCCCTTGCAGTCGCCATCGGACCCGCAGGCGATGCAGGTATGGTTGGTGACGTCGCAGATCGGCTTGGTGCCGTGGCAGTCGCCGTTGTCGAGGCAGCCGACGCAGCTCCCGGCCAGCGCGCCCGCGTCGCCGGGGGCGCAGACCGGGGTCCCGGCGTCGAGGTCACCGCAGGCGGTGGCGCCCTCGACGTTGCAAGCGCGGCACTTCCCGGCGTCGACGTCGCAGATCGGCGTGGTCGGGTCGCACTTCGCGGTCGCGCAGGAAAACGGCGTGCCGCCCGTCCCCTTCGACCCGGCGGCGCCCCCCTGGCCACCCGCGCCCGCCGCCCCGCCGTCCGTCTTCGGCACGCAGGTCTTCATGGCGTTGCAAACCATCCGGCTGTTCCCGCAGTCACCGTCGACCTCGCAGCGGCCGGCGATGAGCTTGGTGCAGGCGAGAGCGCCCACCGCCAGCAGCGCCAGGCCCCACACCCACGCGCGCCGGTTCACAGGCGCCCTCCCAAGGTCAGGCCGAGCGGCTCGATCCCGAGGGCGACGGCGGGTTCGCCCTCACGCCCGTGCAGGAGATAGAAGACCCCACCGGCGAGGGCCGCCGCCGAGAGGCCGGCGGTGATGATGGCCGGCGCCAGAGTCTCCCGCTCCTTCAAGCATCCGTAGGCCCCGCAGTCGACCTGGTTCCCGTCGAGGGCGAAGAGGACGCCGCTCAGCGCGCCGACGGCGGCGCCGGCGCCGAGCAGCGTCCAGCCGAGCCAGCGGTGGGGCCTGGCCTCGGGCGCGGGCGGCGCGGGCGCGGTGACCAGGGGGGCGGGAGAGGGTGTCGCGGCGGGGGCGGCCGGCGGCGCAGGCGCGGCGGCCGAGAGGTTGGCGTGCAGGGCGGGGACGCGGTCGAGCAGCGGGGCGGCGGCGGTGGCCACGCTCTCCACCATCTGGGCGGCCGCGCACATGTTGCACTCGGCGACGGCGTTGTCCTGGCGGTCGCTGGCGACGTTCCAGATGCGCAGCTCGACGTGGTAGCCGCGCATGTCGTTGCGGCCGCCGGTCGCCACCAGGACGTCGCTGGCCCCGGCGTTGGCGGCGGCGACGCGCAGGCACTCGCGGTCGGCGCAGCTCCCGGCCTCGGGGGCCAGGTCGTAGCCGTGCTTGGTGACGGCGTCGGCGAGCGTGGCGCGGAGCTGGGCGCGGATGTCGGCCAGGCTCTCCGGCAGGTCGACCGCGTTGACCACCACCACCCGCGGCCGCGCCGCCTCGCCCGGCGCC
>DASZVW010000586.1:0-1553 GCA_035546895.1 Polyangia bacterium | reverse complement strand
GAATGCTTCGAGGACCCGGAGGCCTACTACGCGACCCTAGCCCATGAATGCACCCACTGGACCCGGCACCCGACCCGGCTCGACCGGGACTTCGGCCGCAAGCGCTGGGGCGACGACGGATATGCGCGTGAAGAACTCGTGGCTTTATCTGGACAGTCTGCACCGCTGCATTGAGGGTCTTTGCGGGCCACGGCGCAGGCGGGCTCCAGGCCGGCCGCAGCGCTCCCAAGAAGCTGGCGGAGGCCGGCCTGGAGAGCGCCGGCCGGTTAGCCGCTGACGCTGATGCAAGGTTCGGGTGGGGGTCCGGGGGAGGGTTGCATAGGCTGTGGATAGGCTCGCGGCGCCCTGCGCCATCACGGTCCAGGAGCGCCGGCTGGCCGACGGACTGGACGCGTATGTGCCGATGATCCTGCGCGGCGACGCGCTCTACGATCCAGATCTCGACCGGTTCTTCCTCGATCTGCCGCTCGCGGGCGTGCGCTCGCGGCATTCGCTGCGCGCCTACGCCTACGATGTCGTGGTCTGGCTCCGCTTCTTGCAGGACGCCTGCGGCAAGGACGTCTGGGCCGCGACGCGGGACGACGTCGCCGCCTTCCATCGCGCGCGTCGGCGCGACGACGCCGGCTTTCGCATCTCGGCCAGCTCCTGGAATCGCGCCGTGGCCACTCTGGACAAGCTCTATCGCTGGGGCGCGGCGCAAGGCCTCGTGGCTGAGGCGCCGTTCACGCATCGCGCGGTCTGGCGGCGCGGCCACGCTGGCCGCCGCGGCCACATCGCGGCGCGCAACGACGCCTGTGAGCGGGCGGCCAAGCGCTCCGACGTGCGCTTCGTTACGCTGGAGGACTACCGCGTCTTTCGTGACGTGGGCCTGCGCGGGCTTACGCTGGAGGGCGCCGAGCGGCCCGGCGCGCGAGATCGCAACGGCGCCCGCAACGCGCTCTTCGCCGAGCTGCTGGTCACCACGGGCCTGCGGCTGGAGGAGGCCTCCTCCCTGTTCGCCGCGGAGGTCCCAGGCGCCGCAGCGGCGGCCGATCGGCAGATCTGGCTCGAGCTGCCGGCCGGCCTCACCAAGGGCGAGCGCGGTCGCCGCGTGCTTCTGCCTCGCAGGCTCGCCCAGCAGATTTCCGCCTATCGCGCCGTCGAGCGCGCCGCGGCCGTCACCAAGTTCCACGCGCGGGGCGGCTGGGGCGCCATCGATCGGCCGATCTTCGCCGATGTGATCCCACAGGGCGCGGTGCTTCGGCTCCGCGATGGGCCGACTGTACCGCTGGACGCGCTCACGCCGGATGAGCGCGCCCGCGTCGTCCTCTGCGGCGACGGCGCGCCGCGCGAGCCGGCCGCGCTCTGGCTGACCGAGGTCGGCCAGCCGGTTCGGCCTAATTCCTGGGAGGCGATCTTCGCCCGAGCCTCCCGACGCTGCGCCGAGGCGGACGCGCCCTTGCGGATCAGCCCGCACCAGCTCCGCCATACCTTCGCGGTCCACATGCTGGCGATGCTGATCCAGCGCCGCCTCCAGGAGGCCGCGGCGCCGGCAGGTCCGACGGACAGCTACC
>DASZVW010000585.1:0-4170 GCA_035546895.1 Polyangia bacterium | reverse complement strand
GGTTCCGGCCTAAAAAGAAGGCCGTCGTTGCCGACGGCCTTCTTGAGATGCTGACTGCTGTTATCCCCAGCCTGTGGACAACGCCCCGAAAGGGGGAGGCCGCCCGCTGGCGAAGGAAGTTAACTACGCGGGCTCTACCAGCAGGACGCCCCGCCTGCGACGCGAGCCGACTTCAGAAGCTTGGCGAACTTGCTCACTTTTTCTTCCCCCGTTCTTGGTAAAGGACTGACGGCGCCGTGAACTTTATAACCCTTTTGGGGGATTCGCAAGGTTTAGATCGGATCGTGCGCCAGTTCAAGGAAGTCTCGGCCGCGCTCTGGGCGTTCATCGCTGCTGTTGCGCTGACGTCTCTCGTGATTGCGGTTTCAGCGTTCGCGCACGGCTACCGCTTCGGCCCGACCGCGGCGACGATTGGCCTCGTCCTGACCGCGCTCCTCGCCGAATCACGCGGGCGTATCGCCCTCAGCGGAACGATGAATGTCTCCATTTCGCTCTTTCCGTCGATCTTCGCTGCGGTTCTGTTTGGTCCGCTCGCGGGGATGGTCGTCTACGCGTCCACGGCCGTCGTGCTGCGAATCCCGCTCGCCGGGCGAGTCGCCTACGTCTTCAATCGCGCCCTGATTGGCGGCACAGCTGGGGTGGCCGCCGCCGCCGTGGCGGGCGCCGCGGCGACTGGCCCAGGGGAGATTGTCGCTGCCGCGACTGCTGCGGCATTGGCTGCGGAACTCGCCGATGCTGCTCTTGCATCAGTCACATTCAGGCTGCGTGGCCTGGGCGGCGTGCTCGAAGCCGCTCGAGACCTCGTGCCAGTGATCTTTGCATCCGTGCCGTTCTACAGCCCGGTGGTTGCGATCCTTGCGCTCGCCTATCGGGATGTCTCGCCGTGGACCTTGCCGCTCTTCTTCGCGCCTGGACTAGCCGCTCAGCGGTGGTTCCTGCTCTACCAAGAGCAGCGGAGGCTATCCGCAGACATGATCAATGCGAACTCCCAGTTGCGCGCTGCGAACCTCTCATTCGCGAAGGGTCTGATCGCGACGCTCGACGCACGCGATAGGTACACAGCCGGCCACTCCGCAGCGGTTGCCACATACGCTCGGGATATCGCAGACCGCATGGGTCTGAGCGAGGCTGACCAAGAGCTTGCGTATCTCTGCGGTCTGGTGCATGACATCGGAAAGATTGGGCTTCCCGCCGGCCTCCTCGAGAAGCCTGGTGCCTTGACGCTGGATGAGCGCCGCGAGATGCAGCGACATTCCGAGATCGGCGAACGGATCCTCGCGAATGTCGACACGTACCTCGGTATCGCGGCCGTGGTTCGTCACCATCACGAGCGAGTGGATGGGCAGGGATATCCGGATGGGCTTGTAGCCGAGGCGATTCCGTTGCTCTCGAGGATAATCGCCGTGGCTGATGCCTATAACGCGATGACGTCAGACCGGCCCTATCGCGATGCGATGCCGAGCCGGGTGGCGCGGCTTCGACTTGCTCAGGCCGTAGAGAGCCAGTTCGACACGTCGGTGGTGGCGGCGTTCGAGGCCATTCTTGCATCAGCCAGCGAGGATTACCGCACCGCGTCGGGCGAGAGCTTTCAACTATCGAGTGGGTCATCCGGTGACACCGTCGTCGCCTCCGTTGCCTCCGTTGCCGTCGCCTGAACCCGCGCTGCGGAACATCTCGTAACGCGCGACCGCCTCGGTTCGTGTTCGTACTCCGAGCTTCTCGAGTATGTGCCGTACGTGCACTTTGGTTGTCGAGTCAGAAATGAAGAGCGCGCGAGAGATTTGTCCGTTCGTGTATCCACGAGAGACAAGTTCGAGAACCTCGGTTTCGCGAGGCGAGAGGAGATCAGCGGGGGCCTTTGTCGAGCGCGTGCGAAAGCCGGCTCGACGCGCAAGCGACACGTCCTGGATCCTGCTGTACAAGGACTCGACCGCGCGCCGCGTCTCTGGGTCGGACGCCAGAAGATCGGCGAATGCGGCTGACGCTCGTACTCCGCAGACGACCGGGTCCCAAATGTTCCATCTCGTGGCGAGATCGATTACGTGGCGCGCATCCTCGACTCGCCCATGCGCGATTGCAGTCGCAACGTTGGCGAGCACGATCACCTCGTGTGCACGGGTTGTCCTCACCGCAAGAGTCGCGTCTTGAGTAGCTTGCTGCGGATCGCCAGCCACGCTCATCACCAGCGCGCGTGTCGCGATGAACTCCGCCCGCCAGGAGGGCGCTAGTCGGGATGGGAGAACGAGCTCGACGCATCGTTGAGCGCGATCCACATCTGCGTTCTGGAGAAGCAACCGCGCTCGAAGTGAGCGAGCGTTCACGAGGTGGTCCAGGTCGGAGTTGCGTGCTGCGATGTCCTCGACTGCCTGAAGCGCTCGTTCCGTATCCGAGTAGCGCCTCTGGCCGAGTGCGACGCGCGCCACGACCCAGAGGCCGTACGGCAGGGCGAACTCAAGAGAGAATTCGCGGGCATCACTCTTGAAGAGAGCGAGCCACTCATCTGCCTCGGCGTACTCGGCTCTCGCGCTCAGGGCGTAGGCGGCGATGTAGCTTGCTGACGATCGGACTCGCGGGTCCGCCACATGCGGCAGCGCTTCCTTGACGGCAGCTAGACGCAGGTTCTGTCCTAACCCGCCGCCACCCAGGTGCAGGAACGAAATCCACGAGTTGGTGGCACGCACGAGGTCGGTTGGTGACCGGTGTCGGTTTGCAGTGAGCTCATCGACGATCCTTGGCCCCTCCGGCAACTCGCCGAGAATGGTGGTCTGCGCGAGCCCATACAGCGCCTCGTTCTCGTCGCGCCCGTCCTGTGCGGTACGCCTTGCAAGGACGAAGGCTTCTTTGGCTGTCTCGAAGTCCCAGGCGAACAGCGCAGTCTGGCCGACGATTGCGGCCGCCCTCGACGTGAGCGCATGTCGTTCGTCAAGCTGCGTGAGTACCCGCTGTGCGATCTCGTTCGCGAGCTCGAAATTGCCGTCGCAGAACTCGCTCTCCGCACGGACGACGCCGACAACAGGCCCGGGGCGCTCAGTGCGAGCTTGTGCCCGTTGGGCGAGGCTCTTGAGGGATGCCAGGCGCCCACTGCGCGACAGCGGCTTGAACGCGATTCGGAGCGCCGGGTCCTCCAGGTCACGGATGTCAAATCGCGCTACGAGTTCGAGTGCGTTCTCCCATTCGCCTTCGTCCAGCGACACCCCGACGGCTTCTCGGAGGCGGTTGCCGGCGTTGGGTTCTTCGAGCAGCTTCTCCAGCAGAAAATCGCGCAGCAGCGGATGAAGCTGCAAACCGTCACTCAGGCCGAAGCCCACTTTGTCTGCCGCTTTGACGAAACGCGAGAGTTCCTCCGGCGACCGCGCAGCCATCGCGCGGTGGGCCGCTTTGCCGAGGAGTGCGAGTGCGAACAGGTTCTCGCGCAGCCACGGGTCTGTCCTCGAGAAGATTTCTTCGGCGAGGTAGCGGTGCAGCGTCTGCGGGATTCCAGTCGCAGGCACGGACTCCGGGTCGAGGCTTGCGGCCAGGCCGATCACCGCTGGCCACCCCTTAGCTTGTTCAGACAGACGGGCGGTTGCTTGCTGGTGTCTTCCGATGACTCTCGTGATCTCCTCGGGAGTCATCGCGAGGTCGTCGTGCGTGATCTCGCAGATCTCGCCGTACAGACTCCGTCTCTGCGACGCCCATTGGGGTCGGATGCGCGATGCGACGAGGGCACGCCCGCGGGTCGTCGCCTCGATCTCGCGAATGACCGATTCGGCCTCGCGCGAGGCGGTCAGCTCCTCGTGATTGTCGATGAAGAGCCAGTCGGACTCAGTGCCCCGAACGGCTTGTCCGATCACTTGGCCGAGTTC
The DNA here is from genome assembly GCA_035546895.1 of Polyangia bacterium. Classification (GTDB taxonomy): domain Bacteria; phylum Myxococcota_A; class Polyangia; order Fen-1088; family Fen-1088; genus JADGRB01. The sequence goes on along the minus strand of DASZVW010000585.1, from coordinate 325 downwards.
GGTCGCGTTTCGAGCCGGGTTCCGGTGAGCCCGGACGTGCTCCCGGATAAGGCGGGCCGCTTCCGTGTTCCGTGCTTCGATCGCTCGGGCGAATTCCTCGGCGAGCCAGGCCACGTCTTGGTGGCTGGCGCTGAGAGTAATGGTGATGACCTGGGAGAAGTCCTTGAGCCACTGCCGAGCGAGGGTCGTCTTCCCGTACCCGGCGGGCGCGAGGAGCAGGATCGTGCGCGCGTCTGTTTCGTCCAGCAGCTTGATCAGCCGCGGACGCTCGATGATGCGCCTACCACTGCCTATGTTTGGGTGAACCCCGCTCGCGGCCATGCCT
>DASZVW010000584.1:0-2544 GCA_035546895.1 Polyangia bacterium | reverse complement strand
TGACCGCCGCCACCTGCCAGATGCCGGTGCGCCAGGCGACCGCGCTCGGGTAGAGCGGCCGAGGGACGAGGTCGGCGCCCAGCGCGTTGCGCGCCGGCAGGAGGAAGCTGCGCGCGGCGCCGCAGACCACGATCACGGCGTAGATCGTCCCCTCGATCCAGCGGCCGCCGCGGCCGCGCTCGAGGAAAGCCGCGCTGGCCAGCGCCAGCACGGCCGAGCAGACGAGCAGGATCGCCAGCGCCCCCAGCATGATCCGCCGCCGGTCGAGCACGTCGGCCACGTGCCCGGCGTAGAGCGCGCAGGCGATGAAGGGCGCCGCCTCGGCGAGCCCGACCATGCCGAGCGCCAGCGCGTCGTGGGTGACGGCGTACATCTGCCAGGCCACCACCACCCCCTGGATCTGGGCGCCCATCGCCATGGCCAGAATGCTGGCCACATACCAGCGGAAATTGCGGATGCGGAGGGGGGCGTACGGATCGTGCGGCGCGGGGACGGCAGGCGCTTGAGGCATCCGTCCCCAGATTACGGTACAAAGGCGTCTCCCCCCAGAGGCTCAAGGTCCCGCGTGACGCTCGGAAAAAACTTTCGCCTCCCGACGGAGGTCAAACCCAGAAGCTACGACGCCGATCTGCGCGTCGATCTCGACGGCGGGCGCTTCGAGGGGACGCTGGCCGTCGCGCTGCAGCTCGCCTCGCCGCGCGCCGAGATCGCGCTCCACGCGGTCGGCCTCCACGTCACCGCGGCGGCCGCCGAGCTCGCCAACGGGCGGCGCCTGGCCGCCACCACGACCGCCGACGCCGCCAGCGAGACCGTCACGCTCGGCTTCGCCGAGGCGCTCCCGGCCGGCGCCGCCAAGCTGACGCTCGCCTACCACGGCGCCTTCAGCCCCGGGCTGCGCGGCCTCTACCGGGCGGGGCCGCTGGCGGTCACCCAGTTCGAGGCCGCCGACGCCCGCCGCCTCTTCCCCTGCTTCGACGAGCCGGACTTCAAGGCGGTCTGGCGGCTCTCCGTCGCGGGCGTGCCGGCCGACGCGGTGGCGCTCTCGAACGGCGTCGCCACGCGCGACGAGAGCGACGGCCAGGGGGGGCGCCGCATCACCTTCGCGCCCACGCCGCCGCTCTCCTCGTACCTCATCGCGCTCATCGTCGGCCCCCTCGTCCCCAGCGCGGTCACCCGGGTCCGTGAGGTCCCCATCTGCACCTGGACGACGGCGGAGAAGCGCCACCTCACCTCGTTCGCCCAGGAGACGGCGGCGGCGGTGCTGGCCCGCCTCGAGGACTACTTCGGCCTCCCCTACCCATTCGGCAAGCTCGACCAGATCGGGGTCCCCGACTTCGAGGCCGGCGCGATGGAGAACGCCGGCGCCATCACCTTCCGCGAGGTGGCGCTCTTGGCCGATCCGGCCACCGCGCCGCTGGCGGTGCAGAAGCGGGTCGCCGAGGTGATCACCCACGAGCTGGCGCACCAGTGGTTCGGCAACCTCGTGACCATGGCCTGGTGGGACGACCTCTGGCTCAACGAGGCGTTCGCCACCTGGATGGCCTACAAGATCGTCGACGACTGGCGCCCGTCGTGGCGGATCTGGATGGACTTCGAGGCCGGCAAGGGGGCGGCGCTGGCGCTCGACGCGCTGGTCTCGGCGCACCCGATCCGCGCCGAGATCGCCAACGCCGAGGAGGCGGGCGAGTCGTTCGACGCCATCACCTACGAGAAGGGGGGCGCCGTCCTCCGGATGCTGGAGGGGTTCCTGGGGGCCGATCGTTTTCGCGACGGCATCCGACTCTACATGCGCCGCCACCGGGAGGCCAACGCCACCGCCGACGACCTGTGGGGCGCGCTGGGCGAGGCGTCCGGGCAGCCGATCCTGGAGATGGCCAACGGCTGGATCCGCCAGACCGGCTACCCGCTCGTGAGCCTGTCGCTCGCCGAGGCGGGCGGGACGACCACCGTGCGGCTCGCGCAGCGGCGGTTCTTCGCCGAGCCGGGCGCCGCCGCGCGCGGGTCGTCGACGCGCTGGCTGGTCCCGGTCGTGCTCCGCTTCCGCGACGCCGCCGGCGTCAAGGAGCAGCCGGTGCTGCTGGCCGACGCCGAGGCCACGGTGACGCTGGCCGCGGAGGGTCCGGTCGCCTGGTGCCTCGGCAACGCGGAGTCGCGCGGCTTCTACCGCGTCGCCTACGACGCCGCGACGCGCGCGCGCCTGCTCCCGGCCGTGGGCGAGCTGCGGCCGGCCGAGCGGGTGGCGCTGGTCTCCGACGCCTGGGCGCTGGTGCGCGCCGGCGAGGCGACCATCGAGGACTTCCTCGAGCTCGTGCAGAGCCTGCGGCAGGAGACCGACCACGTCGTGCTCGACGAGCTGGTGGGGAAGCTGGCGACGCTCGAGCACCGCGTCCTGGCCGACGCCGATCGCCCCCACTTCGGCGCCTTCGTCGCCGAGCTGTTCGGCGCGCAGGCGGCGGCGCTCGGCTGGGCGCCCGCCAGGGGGGCGCTCGAGGACGACGAGACCCGGCTCCGGCGCGCCGTCCTGCTGCGCGCGCTGGCGCTGCT
>DASZVW010000583.1:0-8824 GCA_035546895.1 Polyangia bacterium | reverse complement strand
GGCAGGTTTCGCGCGGCGATCGAGCCGCCGTGGGCCCGCGTGATCTCGCGCGAGATGTAGAGGCCGAGGCCGAGGCCGCCGTGGTTCCGCGTCGAGCTCGATCGCTCGAACCGTTCGAAGATCCGTTCGAGGTCCTGCTCGGGCACGCCCGGGCCGCGATCGCGGATCTCGATCGTCGCCTGGTCGCCCTGGGCGGAGACGGAGATCGCGACCGGGAGGCCGGCGCCGTACTTGAAGGCGTTCGACAGCACGTTCATCACCACCTGCTCGATGCGCAAGCGATCCCAGGTCCCCACGATCGGGCCCGCGATCTGAGCGGTGAGCGCACACCCGGCGCTGGCCGCGCTGCCGCGCATCGTCTCCACGACCTCGGTCAGCGCCGCCGCGAGATCGAACGACTCGCGCTTGATCGTCAGCCGGCCGCTGGCGATGCGCGAGACGTCGAGCAGCATCTCGATGAGCCGCGCCAGGCGGTCGGCGTTGCGGGAGGCGCGCCCGAGCTTGCGGGTGAACCGCTCGTCGGCGAGCTTCTCGCCGATCTCGCGCATCGCGTAGAGCTCGATCTGCAGCGAGGTGAGCGGCGTCTTCAGCTCGTGCGAGGCGATGGAGAGGAACTCGTCGCGGATCCGCAGCGACTCCTCGGCCCGGATCCGCTCGCCGTCGAGCCGCCGCCGCTCCTCCTCCGCCTGCACGCGCTGGGTCAGGTCCCGCGTCACCTTGGCGAACCCGATCAGCTCGCCGGCGTCGTTCTTGAGCGCGGTGATGATCACGTCGGCCCAGAAGCGCGTGCCGTCCTTGCGCACCCGCCAGCCTTCGTCCTCCACGCGCCCGTCGCGCACCGCCTGCCCGAGCAGCTTCGCCGGCCGCCCCTGCTCCCGGTCCTCGGCGGTGTAGAAGATCTCGATCGACTTGCCGACGATCTCGTCGCGTTGATACCCCTTGATGAGGGCGGCGCCGGCGTTCCAGGTCTGCACCCGCCCCTCGCGATCGAGCAGGAAGACGGCGTAGTCCCGCACGCTCTCGACCAGGACGCGGAAGCGCTCGTCTGTCTCTTTCAGCGAGGAGGCTTGCGAGAAGCTCTCCTCTGGCGCGGGCTGCCCTCGGGTGATCAGTGTAGACCTCGGAAAATAGCTGAAAAATGCCCTCCCAACCGTAGGCATGCTGTGTGCCGAACGCAACAGGACAGAGGCAAAATCTCCAAGTTCCTGGAGCCCGGCCGCGTTATTTCGCCGCCGCCAGCTTGGGCTTCCGCTCGAGATCGGCGAAGCAGATCGTGCGGTTGCGGCCGCCGTGCTTGGCGGCGTAGAGCGACTGATCCGCGCGGGCGATGATCTCGGCCTTCTCGCGGGCGTCGTCCGGGTAGCTGGCCACCCCGATCGACAGCGTCGCCTGGAACGGCCCCTGCGGCGAGCCGAAGCTCTGCTGCGCCACCTCCTGGCGGATCCGCTCGGCCAGCTGGAAGGCGCCCTGCCGATCGGTCCCCTCGAGGACCACCGCGAATTCCTCGCCGCCGTAGCGGGCGGTGATGTCGATCTTGCGGGCGCTCGCCTTGAGGATGGCGGCCACCCGCCGCAGCACCTCGTCGCCGGTCGGGTGGCCGTAGGTGTCGTTCACTTTCTTGAAGTGGTCGATGTCGGTGAGCAGCAGCGAGACGGCGAACCCGCGCCGCTCGGCCCGCCCCAGCATCGCCGAGAACCGCTCCTGGAAGGTGCGGTGGTTGACCAGGCCGGTCAGGCCGTCGGTGGTCGCCTGCTCCTCGACCATCTCGTACATGCGCGCGTTCTGCATGGAGATGGCCACCTGGTTGGCGATCACCCCCAGCATCTCGCGGCGGTCGGTGGGGAAGGCGCCGGGGCGGGCGGCGGCGACGGTGAAGGTCCCGATCACCTCGTCCTTCACCAGCAGCGGCTGCACCAGCAGCGACTCGTAGTCCTTGATCCGCATGGGGTGCGAGAAGACCGGCACGTCGCGCTCGCGCCACTCGCCGCCGGCCGGCAGCGCCAGCTTGTTCTTGGCGGCCATGGAGGCGATCGACGACGGGTCCTTGTGCGTGGTCCCCAAGAGGTGCTCGGCCGACTCGCCGACCACGCTGCGGATGGTGTGGCTGCCGCGGCGCGCGTCGTAGGTGGCGATGGCCGCGAACTCGAACTCGCACACGCCGCGCGCGCCGGCGATGGCGGCGGCGTAGACCTCGTCGAGCGTCAGCGCCCGGTTCAGCTCGGCGGAGGCGCGGTAGAACCGCTCGTGCTCGTGCTTCGAGCGCTCGACCGCCTGGAAGACCCGCTCCGACTGCACCACCCGCACCACCTGCTCGGCGGCGCTGGACATCAGCGCCACCGCCGCGTCGTCGAACTTCGCCTCGCCCGCCCGGTCGCCCACCAGGATCCCGCGCGGCGCCCGCCCCTCGACGACCGGCACGCCGACGAAGGCGCCCACCGCCGCCGGCCCGCCGTAGTAGGGGAGCAGCGACAGCCGCGGCGCCTCCAGCACGAAGGGGTGCATCTCTTTGAGGATCGCCCCCAGGACGCCGCCGCCCGCGGCGATGGCCCCCTCTGCGATGTGCGGCGAGTCGCTGCAGAGCTCCTTGACCTTGAGCCGCTCGCCCGTCTCGTCGAGCCAGAGCAGCGCGCAGGTCTGCAGCTGCAGCGCCGAGCGGAGCAGCGCCAGGTTGTAGTAGAGCTGCTGGTGGATCGTCTGGATCGAGCCCTGCGAGAGCTTCTCCTGCTCTTCGGCGCGCGTGCGGACCCGGCTCTCCGACGACAGCGCGGTGGCGATGAGGCGGAAGTCGCGGGCCTCCTCGCGCATGGCGGCCACCTCGCCCTCCAGGCGCTTGCGCCGCTCGCGCCGCTGGCGCGCCACCTCGGCGTGCAGGAAGACCACGTTCAGGAGCGCGAAGATGGCGATGAAGACCACGTGCCCCGGGAAGGCGGACGCCGCCTCGGGGGACGCCGCCGGTCCGAACGAGAGCACCGCCTCGAACCCCACCGCCGCCGCCGCCAGCGGCAGCCCGACCCACAGCCGGTGGAAGGTGACCAGGAAGCTGACCACCGCGTAGACCAGCGGGTAGACGGCCGAGGTCACGCCCCCCGAGAACGCCAGCAGCAGGTAGACCGTCGTCAGCAGCAGGAGGCCGAGCTCGGCGTCGGAGACCGCCTCACGGCGCGGCGTCCGGCGCCGCTCGGAGGTGCGGACGCGCGCCGAGATCTTGAAGATCAGCAGGCCGGTCAGCACCGCCGCCGCCGCCACCCGCCGCAGGTCGGCGCCCGGCAGGCGCAGGTCGGGGAACCAGCCGCGCCAGAACAGCACCAGGAAGGCGCCGCAGACCGCGAACGCCAGCACCGCGCGCACCAGCCGCCCGAGGTGGTAGCCGATCCGGTCCGAGACGCGCGCCCGGCTCTTCACGGCCGCGAGGTCCCCAGGTCGACGACGATCTCGCCGGGGCGCACCCAGCCGAGGTCGGCGCGCGCCACCCGCTCGATGGCGGCCGGATCGTCGCGCAACGCCTCGGCCTCACGCTCGAGGCGCTCGTTCTCGGCCCGCAGCTCCTGGTTGCGGGCCCGCAGCGCCGCCAGATCGCGCCCCAGCGCGACGGTCCGGGCCAGCCCCGACCGCGCGTAGAGGTGGTACGGGACGTAAGCGAGCACGAACGCCACGACGGCCGCGGCTACGAGACGCCCCGCCCAAGTCTTGGTCTCCCGGCGCATAACGAGCTCCCGCCGGTCCAGTATCGGGCCCGGCGGCAAGCCCGTCCATTTTCGATGCGGCCGCGGGACCGCCTGGCCCGCAAGGGCGCGATCTCAGTAGGTCTTCCCGACGCCCGTCGACTCGTTCTGCCCCAGGGTCGAGGGGAGCGACTCGTCGCGCGAGCGGCGGAGCTTTTCGCGGATGTCCTCGCGCAGCTCGTTCCCCGGCTTGGGGGCCAGCAGCAGCGCGATCCCCGCGCCGACCAGCAGGCCGACGCCGAAGGTCCCCAGCGTCATCGCCAGATCGCCGGCCGTCGAGCTCTTGGTCTCGAGCCCCATCAGCCCGAGCACGTCGTCCTTGTCCATGTTCCGCAGATCCTTGAACGTCATCGTCGCCTCCTCCGAACTAGCGCTCGCTCGACTTCGCGCCCTTGCTGCCGCGCCGCCCCTTGGTTTCCGCCTCGCCGCCGAGCGCGTCGGCGAGCCCGGAGATCTCGTCCTTCAACATCGGGAGGACCGCCAGCCGGATGCCGATGCGCAGGCCCAGCGAGACGATCCGCGAGGTGAGCGGCGTGAAGATCCCGCCCCCCAGCACGTACCCGATGCCCAGCGCCGCCGCGATCGACCCGTAGGGGTTGCGGTTGACGCGTTCGTCGATCGCCGCCGCGCGCTTCAGCTCGGAGACCGCGCCGCGGGTGCGATCCCAGGCCTTGTGGGCCGAGTCGGTGACCCACCCCGCGCCGTCCCCCTCGCTGAGGTGACCGTTCGTCGAATTCGGCTCGTGCGTTTCCATGGCCGCTCCCGCGCTCAGGCCCGGCGGGCGATCTTGCCGATCAGGAACCCCACGGCGATGGCGCCCAGCAGGCAGCGCCCCGGGTTGTCCTTGATGTAGCCGGTGACGTCGTGGTTGAGCGACTTGATGCGCCGGCGCGCCTGATCGATCTGCGGGCGCACGCGGTCGCCGACCTCTCGGACGGTCGCTTCGATCTGCTCCGTCATTTCCATGGTTCCCTCCCATTCGTTTGGTGGCGGTGTCGCTACCGCCGGTATCCCAGCCAGAACCCGAGGACCACGGCGGCGCCGAAGAAGGGCGCCGGCCGGTCGCGGACCCACCCGCGCCAGTCGGTGCGGCGGGCCACCTCGTCGCGGAGCGCCAGCACCGACGACGTCACCCGCTCGCGGGCCCGCTCGATGTCCGACTCGGCCCGCGCCAGCGCATCGGCGCCGGTGAGCCCCTGCGCGTCGTGCCCGTCGAGCGCCTCCCGCGCGCTCATGAGGTCCGCCCCTGGAGCGGCCGCGCCAGCGCGTTGACGCTGGCGCGCGCCTCGACCGCCGAGCCGTGCATGAGCCGCGTCCGCTTCATCCGGCCGACCGCCGAGCCGACGGCGACGCCGCCCACCAGCACGTGCAGCCCCGCGATGGCGCCGAACGCCGCCGGCGCCCCCCAGGCCCGGGCCAGCGCCAGCGCCAGCGCCAGCCAGGCGAAGACGTAGCCAACGGCCACGATCGCCACGGCGAGCGCCAGGCCGCCGAGGCCGCGCACGTAGCTCTGCAGATCGGTCTCCAGCTCGATCCGCGCCAGCTTGATGTGATCGGCGATCAGCGTCCGCAGCCCGTCGAGCGTCTCGCGGACGAGGCCGACGATCCCCGACCGTTCATCGTTCTCCACCTGCCGTGATGCCACGGGTCGAAACCTAAGCACGGCCGTTTGGGCCGCAAGGCGCGCGCCCTCAGCGGGGGCGGCCGTCGAGCGGCGCGGGACAGACCTCGCGCAGCTTGCAGCCGCCGCAGGCCGCGCCGCGCCAGACGTGATCGAGCATCTCCTGCGCGCGGTCGAGGAGGCCGTCGTCCCAGCCGGCGAAGCCGAGCTCGAAGTTCCGCCGCCCGGTCCCTTTGGCGCCCAGGCCCGCGCCCGTCCAGTTCGCGCTGCCGACATAGACGAAGGCGCCGTCGACGATCACGGTCTTGAAGTGGACGCGCGGGCAGGCGCGCAGCGCGAGTGCCCGCCCGAGCCGCGCGCTCCTGGCCACCGCGGCGCGGAAGGCGCGCGACGGCGGCCCGGCGTGCAGGATGCGCAGCTCGACGCCGCGCCCGGCCAGCTCGTCGAAGGTGTCGAGGATCGAGCGGTAGCGCCCGCCCCCCGCGCGGGCGGTGCGGCGCCGGCCGGGGACCGCGCGGTGGTCCTCGACCATCAGCTCCTTGAGGTTGGCGGTGGCGATCCAGACGCTGCGCCTCGCCTCCATGACCGCGCGGACGACGCGCTCGTAGTGACCGCGGCCGCCCACGAGCTCGAGCGTGAAACCGCGCGCCGGCTCGACGAAGTCCACCGCGCGCGCCTACGTGCCGTCGTTGCTGGCCGGCGAGAGCGCCAGCGCCAGCGACGTCTGCGGCAGCGCCCGCGGGCGGTCCGGCCGCTCGGGCGGTAGCGCCGACTTCGCGCGCACCGCGATCTCGTCCAGCTCGACCAGCTCCTTCTTGCCGCGGGCGTCGAGCTCCTCGAGGCGGCGCGCCGAGACGGTGACCCGCCCCTCGAACGAGCTCAGCGCCCGGTTGAAGTGCTTGACCGACTGGTTGAGCGAGTTGCCGAGCGCCGCGAAGTGCTCCAGCACCGTGGCCACCCGCTGGTGGAGGAGCCGCCCCTCGTCGCTGATCCGCTGCGCGTTCTCGGCCAGCCGCTCCTCGCGCCAGCCGCAGCTGGTGGTGAGCAGCAGCCCGAGCAGCGTGGTCGGCGTCGCCAGCAGCACCTTCTGCGCCACCCCCTCCTCGATGAGGCCGGGGATCTGCTCGAGCGCCACGCTGTAGAACGAGTCGCCCGGCAGGAACATGACCACGAACTCCGTCGAGCCGACGAACCCCTCCCAGTAGCTCTTCGACGAGAGCTTGCGGATGTGCGCCTGCACCTGCGTCGCGTGCTGCCGCAGCTTGGCGCCGCGCGCCCCCTCGTCCTTCGTCTCCAGCGCCTCCAGGTAGGCGCCCAGCGGCGCCTTGGCGTCGACCACGATGTTCCGCCCGCCGGGGAGCCGCACCACCATGTCCGGCCGCAGCCGCCCCTCCTCGGCGACGGCGGTCACCTGCTCGTCGAAGTCGCAGTGCTCGAGCATCCCGGCCAGCTCCACCACCCGGCGGAGCTGCATCTCGCCCCAGCGCCCGCGCACCGCCGGCGCCTTGAGCGCGCTCACCAGGTTGCCGGTGGCGTCGCGCAGCTTCTCCTGCGTCTCGGAGATGGTCTGCATCTGCTGGCGGAGGGCGCCGTAGGCGTCGCTCCGCTCGCGCTCCATCGCCCGCACCTGCTCGTCGACCTTGTCCAGCGAGGCGCGCACCGGCGCCACCATCCCCTCGAGCGCCTTCTGCTGCGCCTCCTGCCGGGCGGCCAGATCGGCGGCGGTCTCCTTGCGCACGGCGCCCAGCCGCTCGGCCGCCAGCGCCAGGAACCCCTCCTGGCTGGCGCGCAGCGCCTCGCCGGCCAGCGCCTGGAAGGTGTCGCCGAGCTGCGCCTTGGCCGCGTCGAGCAGCGCGCGCTGCTCCGCCAGGCTCTTGGCCAGCGCCTCGGCGCGCGCCGCCTCCACCGCGTGCTGGCTCTCCACCTGGCGCAGCGCCGCCTCGAGCCCGTTGGCGCGCCCCTCGGCCTGGCGGGCCTGATCGGCCAGCGTCTCCGCCCGGGCGGCCGCCGCGCCGGCCCGCGTCTCGGCCTCGCGCAGCCGCCGGTCGGCCCGGGTCTGCGCGCGCGCCGCGGCCAGCATCCAGGCCAGCGCCGCCAGCGCCCCGCTGCCGACCAACGTGACGACCGCGACCGCCGGAAGCGACAGCTCCATGGGCGGATACTATCCACCCGTTCAGGTCAGGGCAAGAAATCGGTTAGGGCTCGTGGCGCCGCTCGGAGGCCGGCGGCTCGCGCGCCGCGGTCAGCAAATTTTGAAAAAGGTCGACGACCCCTTGCCCCCCCCGCCGGGGGCGCTTTATACCGGGACGGCATGGCCGACGGCGGCATCAGTCAGCGCAAGGCCGAGCACCTCGTGATCGCGGCCTCGGGGGCGGCGGACTTCCACCGCCCGACCCTGTTCGAGGACGTGCGCCTCCTGCACTGCGCGCTCCCCGAGCGGGCGACGGCGGAGATCGATCTGTCGACCACGCTGCTCGGCCGCACCATCCGCGCGCCGCTGATGGTGACCGGGATGACCGGGGGCACGCCGGAGGCGGGCGAGATCAACCGCGCGCTGGCGTCGGCGGCGGCGGCGCACGGGATCCCGTTCGGCCTCGGCAGCCAGCGGGCGATGCTGCTGCACCCCGAGCTGGCGCCGACCTACGAGGTCCGCCGCGCGGCGCCCGACGTGTATCTGTTCGCCAACTTCGGCGCCGTCCAGCTGGCGGCGCTGCCGACGGCGGCGGTGCGCGAGGTGGTGGCGCGCGTGGAGGCCGACGCGCTTTGCGTCCACCTCAACCCGGCGCAGGAGATGGCGCAGCCGGGCGGCGACCGCGACTTCCGCGGCGCGCTCGACGCCATCGCGCGCGTGGTCGCCGAGCTGGGGCGGCCGGTGATGGTCAAGGAGACCGGCTGCGGGATCTCGCCGGCGGTGGCGCGCAGGCTGGTGGCGGCGGGCGTGCGGGCCATCGACGTCTCGGGAGGCGGCGGCACCTCCTGGACGGCGGTCGAGTCGCACCGCGCCCAGGGGGCCGAGAAGGCGCGCGGGCAGGAGCTGTGGGACTGGGGGATCCCGACCGCGGCGGCGGTCGCCTGGCTGGCGGCCGAGGGGCTGCCGGCCGCGGGCGTCGATCTGGTCGCCTCGGGCGGGATCCGCACCGGGCTCGACCTGGCGCGCGCGCTGGCGCTGGGCGCGCGGGTGGGCGGCCTGGCGCAGCCGGCGCTGCGGGCGGTCCAGGAGGGGGGGCGCGACGGCGGCGCGGCTTACCTGCAGCAGGTGATCGAAGGGCTGCGCGCGGCGCTGCTCCTCACCGGGGTGGCGAAGCCGGGCGAGCTGGCGACGGCGCCGCGGGTGATCACCGGCGAGCTCGGGGCCTGGCTGGCGCAGAGGCCGCGATGAGCGAGGGTGCGCCGGTCGGCCGCGGCTTCGGCCACGGCAAGGTGATCCTCGTCGGCGAGCACGCGGTGGTGCACGGGCACCCGGCGCTGGCGGCCGGGATCT
>DASZVW010000582.1:0-5721 GCA_035546895.1 Polyangia bacterium | reverse complement strand
ACGATCACCTTCGACCCCTTCATGCCGGCCAGGTGCTGGATGGCGCCCGAGATGGCCACCGCGATGTAGAGCTGTGGCGCCACCACCTTGCCGGTCTGCCCGACCTGCAGGTCGTTGGGGACCATGCCGGCGTCGCAGGCGGCGCGGCTGGCGCCCAGCGCCCCGCCCAGCAGATCGGTCAGCTCCTCGAGCACCTTGAAGTTGGCCCCCTCGCGCATGCCGCGCCCGCCGGAGACGACCACCTTGGCGTCGCTCAGATCCGGCCGCGCGCTCTGGGTGGCGCGCAGCCCGACCAGTTCGGCGCCCAGCGCGTCGGCGCTGCCGACCGAGACCGTCTCCACGGCCCCGGCGGCGCCGGCCGTGGCGGCCGGGAACGCGGTCTGGCGGACGCTGGCGACCAGCACCGGGCCGGCGACCGTCACCTCTTCGATGGCATTGCCCGCGTAGGCCGGCCGGCGGAACCGGTTGGCGGCCAGGACCGCGGTGACGTCGGAGGCCATCCCGGCCCCCAGCAGCGCCGAGGCGCGTGGCAGGAGGTCCTTGCCGGTCGAGGTCGCGGTGCCGAGCAGCGCGCCGGCGCCCGCGCGCTTGACCGCGTCGGCGAGCTGCGGCGCCCAGGTCTCGGCCAGCGGCGCGGCCAGGCCGGGGCCGTCGTAGGCGAGCACGCGTGGGGCGTACCTGGCGGCGTCGGCGGCCGCGGCGGCCACGCCGGCGCCGATCACCACGGCCACCACCTCGCCCCCTTGCTGCTTGGCGAGCTCGGCGCCGGCGGTCAGCGCCGGCAGCGAGGCCGAGCGGATCCCCTTCTCGTCCGATTCGCAGAAGACGACGACGGCGCCCATCAGATCACCTTCGCTTCGTCGTGGAGCTTGGCCACCAGCTCGTCGACCGAGGCGACCTTGGCGCCCGCCTTGCGCACCGGCGGCGCCTCGTACGAATTGACGGTCATCGCCGGCTTGGCGTCGACGCCCAGCTCGGCCAGTGTCACGTCTTTGATCTCTTTCTTCTTGGCCGCCATGATCCCCTTGAGCGAGGCGTAGCGCTGCGTCTCCTCCCACTCGGCCTCGGGCCCGGCCAGCGCCTCGTTGCGCACCGCCTTCTTGCCGATGATGCGCAGGTCGACGGTGACCACCGCCGGCAGCCGCACCTTCTTCTCCTCGACGCCGGCGTCGACCTCGCGGGTGACCGTGGCGCTCTTGCCGTCGGCGGCCAGCTTGATGCTGGCCAGGAAGGTCGCCTGCGGCCAGCCGAGCAGCCCGGCCAGGATCTGCCCCACCTGGTTGGAGTCGCCGTCGACCGTCTGCTTGCCCAGCACCACCAGGTCCGGCTTCTCCCGGGCGACCACCGCCGCCAGCACGCGCGCGGTGGCCAGCGCGTCGAGCGCCCCGTCCTCGGCGCCGACCAGGATGGCCCGGTCGGCTCCCATGGCCAGCACGCCGCGCAGCTGCTGCCCGACGTCCTTGGGGCCGACGCTGACCGCCACCACCTCGCCCGACCGCTCGCCCCCTTTCCCTTTTTCCGTCAGCCGCAGCGCGGTCTCGACCGCGTACTCATCGAAGGTGTTGACCTGCCAGCTCGCCGCGGAGAGATCCAGCTTGCCGCCGGCGATCTTCAATTTGTGCTCCGGGTTGGGCACCCGCTTGCACGTGACGAGGATTTTCACGATGGGTTCCTCTCGGTGGAACGCATGGTTGGAAAACCTAAGGCCTCCGAGCCAAGCTCGTCGGCACTAAGGCGGCTCAACCTTAGCCCACGGCCAGGCGGAGCGCCTCTTCGAGGCACATCAGGATCTCGTCGTCGATGTCGACCAGGTAGACCGTCGACGGCTTCGGTTGCCGGTGCGCGCGCAACTCGTCGACCATCGCGCGCGCGGCGTCCGACGGATCGACGCCGCCGAGGCCGGTCCCCATTCCGGGAATGGCGATGAGGTCGATGTTGTTGCGCGCCGCCGCCAGCAGGGCCGCCCGCGTCGCGCGGCGGACGTTCTCCACGCCGATCTTCATCCCCGGCTGCTCCATCGTGGGGGCGTGAATGACCTGCTTGGCGAACAGGGTCCCGCCGTTGGTCACCACCGCGGCGCCGACCGCGATGGGGGCCAGCGACATCGCCTCTTTCTGGATGGCGGGGCCCCCCTTTCGGGACAGGGCCGCGGAGACGCCGCCACCCATGATACCCAATGAATTCGCGGGATTGACCACCGCGTCCACGGCCATCAGGGTGATGTCGGATTTGGCGAGGTGAATCTGCATGCGGGCAGAGCCAGGGGCTGGCCCTACCTTAACATTTCGCCGCCCTTAATCGCAAAATCGGCGGCCCGGGACCACGGATCGGAGGCCATGGTACGATCCGCTGGTGAGCGACGAAGCCGACAACCTGGTGCTTCGGCACCTCCGCGAGCTGCGCTCGCGCCTGGATGAGCAGTTCGCCGGGTTGCGAGGCGACATGAACGAGCGGTTCGCCAAGGTGGACGAGCGGTTCGCCGGGATCGACGAGCGGTTCGTCAAGGCGGACGGGCAGGTCGCCGACCTCCGGGGGCTCGTCCTCGACACGCGGCGCGATCTCGCCGACGCCCGCGGAGAGCTGGGGCGGCAGATCGCCGACCTCCGCGCGGAGATCCGGGGTGAGCGGGACGCCGGGCGTCTGGCGGCGCTCGAAGCCCGGATGGCCGACCTGGAACGTCGGCTCGGATCGTAGATACGTCGGCGCTAGGCGAACATGAGATCGAGCTCTTGCTCGACCTTGTGGGTGTCGGCGGCGCGGGCCACCGACAGCTCCTGGACGATGAGGCCGCGCGCGGTGTCCAGCATCCGGCGCTCGCCGAACGACAGCGGCTTCATCCCCTTGAGCCGATAGAGATCGCGGAACACCTCGGCCACCTCGAACAGCGAGCCCGACTTGATCTTCTCCATGAAGCCGCGGTAGCGCCGGTTCCAGGTCTGCCGGTCGATGTGGATCTCCTTGTCGCGCAGGATCTCCATCACCTCGGCGATCTCCTCGCGGCCGGCGATCCGCCGCAGCCCGACCTGGTCGGCCTTGTCCGTCGGGACCAGGATGCGCAGGCCGGTCTCCAGGCCCTGGAGCACGTAGAAGCTCTGGACCCTGCCGTGCACTTCCTTCTGCTCGATCCCCACCACCTCGGCGACGCCCTGAGACGGGTAGACGGCCTTGTCTCCGATCACGAATTCGGTTTTCACGGCGTGGACCCCCTTTAGGTCTGGTGGAAGCGATCTCTCCACGGGCGCCTCGGCTACACACAAGGTCAGCCTCACCGGTATCAGGCGCGCTTACGTTCACCTACAACGTAACGGGACCGCCGCGACGGTGTCAAGAGGTGGTATGTTGCGGCGCGAATGGCGCGTTACGCATTCGAGGATCCCATGGCGGCCGTGGCCCAACCGCGCTCCGGCGGAGGTTGGAAGCAGCTCTTCTGGTTCGCGGTGGCGTTCACCGGGCTGGGCTTCGCCGGCTACGTCTACCTGATCCCGTACCAGAAGATGCAGCACGCCGTCGGCACGCGGCAGGCCGAGCTGCAGAGCGAGCGGAGCGCCGCCGACGAGGCCACGGCCGAGCGGGACAAGCTCAAGGCCGCGGTCGCCAAGTACGCGGGGGCCGACAAGGAGAAGTCGGCCGCCGAGGCGAAGCGCAAGGAGACCACCGACGCGCTGGCGCTGGCGCTCAAGACCGGCCTCGAGGAGCTGGGGGCCAGCGTGACCAGCGACGACGACAAGCTGCTGGTCAGCTTCCCGGTGGCCAAGGTGATCGACGCCAACGGGATGGACGTCTCCGACGCCGGACAGGCGGCGCTGAAGATCCTGGCCGGCGCCGCCAAGAAGGAGGACGCCGCGGTGCGGGTGGTGGCGCGGACCTCCTCGGCCCCGCCGCCCAAGGACCTCAAGAACCTGTTCCGGACCGCCGGCGAGATGCGGGTGGTGCGCGCCGCGCGCGTGATGTCGGCGCTGGAGGACGCCGGGCTGGCGCCCGCCAAGCTGTCGATCGTCGGCGAGACCGACAAGTCGTCGAAGCCGTCGCGCGCGCGCGGCAAGAAGGCGGCCGCCCCCCCCTCGAACGATCACCTCGAGCTGCAGGTCCAGCCGGAGTAGCGACCGCCAGGGCCGGGCACCACCTTGCGGCGCGCGGTCTTGGTCGTGGTGGTGATCTGCGGCGCGGCGGCGCCCGCCCGGGCGTACGACTTCACCGTCGACGTCCGCACCATCGGGCAGGGCTACCAGGTGCGCGGCTTCGCGCCCGACGGGAGCAACGAGCTGCTGTCGCGGCGGCGGCTCACGCAGTACCTCGATCTCAACGTGTTCGACATCGGGCCCGACGACTGGCACGGCGACGAGGGGCGCAACGTCTTCTACGTCGACGCTTCGTTCCGCTTCGACAGCGACTTCGGCGGGTACTCGACGGGCGCGCCGACAGGTCAGAACGCCATCGCCGAGCTGAAGCAGGACCAGCTCGACATCCTCTACGCCTTCCTGGGCGGGCGGAACGTGGGCGGGCACCTCGACTTCCAGCTCGGGCGGCAGATCCACTTCGACCTGCTCGACTTCTATTCGTTCGACGGCGCCGACCTCCTGTTCCACGCCACCCGCCTCGTCGCCGTGGAGGGGTTCCTCGGGACCGAGGTGAAGGGGGAGCTGCCGCTGTCGTCGCCGATCTACGAGCTCGACGGCACCAGCGCCGGCTCGCGCGATCCGGCCACCCGGCCGGGGCAGAGCTCGGAGCTGGCGCCGATGGCCGGGGCGGCGCTGGTGGCCGGCGCGCCCGCCGGCTGCTGGTCCGCGCGGCTCGCCTTCCGCGAGATCTGGTCGGCCACCGCCGACCAGCAGCCCGGTGAGCCCTCGAGCGGCGTCAACGAGGAGGTCGTCTCGCTGACCGCCACCGCGGCCTGGCGCAACCGCGTCTTCCTCTCGGGCGGCGTCCGCTACAACGTCCTCTTCGACGAGCTCGACGACGAGCAGCTCGCGCTGCGGGTGAAGCTGACGCCGCGCCAGTGGCTGACGCTGGAGCACGACTTCCTGGCCCCGACCTTCGATGGCGACTCGATCTGGAACATCTTCTCCGTTGGCGCCTACCGCGACCTGCGCGCCAGCTACGAGATCGGCGTCGCCCACGGGGTGACCGCCTACGCGCGCGGGTTCGCCCGCTTCTACCTGGCCACCGACGACGAGGTCGTCCAGCCCGGGATGGGCCCCTACGCCGGCCAGGACCTGGGGGCCGAGGCGCCGGGCGGCCGCTTCGCCGGCGGCGGCAGCCTGGGGGCGGCCTGGCGCGGCGCGCGCGGGATGGTGCGCGCCGACGGCTACTGGGACGACGGCTACGGCGGCCGCAAGGTAGGCGTCGACGCCACCACCCGGATCCGGGTGCGGGCGCCGATCGAGCTCGAGGGGCGGCTGACCGGTTACGGCTGGCGCTCGGACCTGGCGACGCCGGTGAACGGCAGCGGCGTGGTGTTCGGCGCCCAGGCGGGCAGCCGGTTCCGCCTGGGGCAGGGGACCAACCTGCACCTCCTCCTCGAGGACAACGTCGGCACTTACTACCAGAGCCAGTTCCGGGGGCTGGCGATGCTGGAGTTCGTGGGGGGCCTGTGAGCGGCCTGCGGACATCGCTCGCCTCGGGCGCGGCCGTCGCGGCGGCGGCGCTCCTCGGCGTGGCGGCGGCGCTGGCCACCGCGCGGGCGGCCTCGCCGGCCACCACCCCGGCGGCGCCCGTCGCGCC
>DASZVW010000581.1:0-3065 GCA_035546895.1 Polyangia bacterium | reverse complement strand
TGCAGCGCCATCCCGGTGGCGCCGGTCTCCGCGACCGCGACCTCGGACGCGGGCCCCGGCAGCTCGCCCACCTGGACGCGCAGGTCCTCGGGCTTCCCCGCGCGCTCGACCCGCACCGCCACGGTGGCGCCGATCGCCTTGGCCGAGACCGCGTCGACCACGTCGCGGGCCCCGGCGATCGCCTTGCCGTCCATCGCGGTGATGACGTCACCCGGCCGCAGGCCGGCCCGCGCCGCCGGGCTCCCCGCGCCCACGTCGGAGACGACCGCCCCCTGGTCGGGCGCGTTCGGGCCCAGCTTGGCCTTCTCGGCGGGCGGCATGGTCGCGACGTCGCCGATATGGACGCCGATGTACGGGTAGCGCATGTGGCCGTCGGCCAGCAGCGTGTGCGTGACCCGCGTCGCCTCGTTGATGGGGATGGCGAAGCCGTAGGCGCCGCCCGGACCGGTGTTGATGAGGGTGTTGATCCCCACCACCTCGCCCTGCAGGTTCACCAGCGGCCCGCCCGAGTTGCCGGGGTTGATCATGGCGTCGGTGGAGATGTAGTTGCGGACGCGCTCGCCCGACATCTGGACGTGCCGCCCGACCCGCCCCTTGCCGCTCACGATGCCGGCGGTGACCGTCTGGTCGAGCCCCAGCGGGCTGCCGATCGCCAGCACCCAGTCCCCGACCTCCAGCGCGTCGGAGTTCCCCACCCGCGCGACCACCAGGCCGGCGGGCACGCGCTCGAGGCGCACCACCGCCAGATCGGTCTCCGGATCGCGGCCCACCACGCGGGCCGGGATCTCGGCGCCGCTGGCCAGCGTGACCGTCACCTTGGTGGCGTGGTCGACGACGTGGCTGTTGGTCACGATGTCCCCCTGGGCGTCGATGATGACGCCCGAGCCGGTGCCGTGACCGGAGGGGGGCGCGATCTCGCCGGGCGAGCCGCCGCCGAAGCCGAATTGGAAGAAGCGCTTGAGCTCGGGCGGCAGCCCCGGCTGCTCGCCGGAGAACGGCGACGCGCCGCCGGGAGCCGCCTTGGCCAGCCCCGGCCCGCCCATCTCCACGTCGATGCGCACCACGCTCGGCCGCAGCGCCTTGGCGGTGGCGGCGAAGGCCCGGGAGAGCGTCTCCGCCTCGGGCGGACGCTCGGTCTTCGGCGTCACCGAGGCGGTTCCGGGCGCGGCGGGCGCCGTGGCCGCCGGCGTGGCAGGCGCCGGACCGGCGAACGCGCGCGTGACGCCCGCGCTGAGCGCGACGGCGCCGACAGCAACCAGGGCCCCCTGCCAGAGCCGCGACCGCTTGTTGGGATTGAAAGGTTCCATGCCCTCGAAACAGCCGAGGCGCGCGGTTTCTTCCAGCACGGCCGGCGCGCGGTCGAGCCGCGCCCCCGCCTGGCGCCCCTCAGAGGTTGGTGCCGATGTTCCCGATCGTGATGCTGGGGCCGAACAGGAACGACCAGTGGCTGGCCGTCAGATTGGGGCCGCCCACGGTGGTCTGGTACGTGTAGTCGCTGCGCAGCTCGTAGGCCAGCCAGGCGTGCAGGTTGACCGAGGCCTGGCTGGGCTCGCCACGGTTGCCGATCGGGATGCTGACCCCCAGGCCCGCCAGCACCGCCAGCGTGGGCGGGAAGGTCACGCTGGTCGTCGTCGAGGCGACGGTGGTGGCGGCCAGGCCGACGCCCATCGCGCCGAGCTCGAGGCCGAGCAGCCCCTCGTGCCCCTCCTGGTCGAGCCAGGTGAGGCGCGAGAGCGCCCCGAAGTTCAGCGTCAGCACGCCGCTCGGCGCGGTGATGTGGAAGAGGCCGGTGGGGATGGCGGCGGTGGCGTAGAAGCGCAGGTGCCCCTCGCCGACCACCAGCGTCCACTGCACCGCCGGCAGCGAGGTGCGCGTCTCGCGGGCGCCCACGTAGCGCGAGTCGTCGGCCACGTGCGCGATCCGGATCGAGACCCGATCGAACTGCGCCTTGACGCCGTGGATCCAGAAGATCCGGCTCTCGGCGCTGGGGGCCAGCACCATCCGCTCGCTGACGTGGGCGTCGGCGCGCGGGCTGTCGTCGACCTTGGTGACGTCGACGTCGACGGTCAGGTCCTGGGTGCCGTCCTCGGGCTTGAAGCGCTCGCGGTGGATGACCACCCGGCAGCCGTCCCGCCGCGAGAACGGGATCGAGGTCCGCTTGCCGGGGACGATCCGCTGCGGCTTGCCGTTCTGGTCGGTGCAGAGGAGCTCCACCAGCGGCTCCGCGCCCAGCGCGGTGGGCCCGATCGGCGCCGGCACGCTCGCCTCGTGGATCGGCCGCTGCAATGACTCGCTGACGATCGCCAGGTCGGTGGTGGCGAACGGCGCCGGCAGCCCGTCGACCCGGTAGCCGAACCGCAGCGCCACGTAGCCGCCGACCCCCTCCTCGCCGCGCACGCGGGTGACGCCCCCCTCGGCGGTCACCCGGTAGGCCCCCTCCTCGGCGAGCGGGACCAGGTGCGCGTGCTCGCCGACCGGCGCCACGTGGACGACGGCGTCGCGGTTGCTGGGGAGAAAGTCGATGGCGCCGTGGCCGGGGATCTCCAGCGTCGCCCGCACCAGCGGCGCCGCCCGGGTCGGCGTGTGCGCCACCGCCAGCACCGACCCTTCGGCCTCGGGGCGCGCGGCGGTCACGGTCAGCGTGGCGTCCTCGAGGTCGCCCACCGACAGCAGCACCAGCACCGCGTCGCCGTCGCTGGCCGTGCGGGCGACCGCCACCGGCTCGCCATTGGCGGTCCAGTGGAGCGCGCGCGGATCGCCGCCGCAGCGCGCGCCCAGGCGGACCAGCACCTGGGTGGCGTCGGCGCGCCGGAGCGGCGGGCCCGAAACGATCTCCGCCGGGCAGTGGAGCACCGAGACGGTGCGGCTGAAGGTGCTCTCCGCCGTGTCGTTGCGGAGGACGAAGAAGTGGGGCGCCAGGTGGACGTGCATGGTCAGCCCGGTCGCCGCCGGGGAGAGCGCGCGGACCTCGATCGCCGACTCGGAGAGCTCGCAGGTCGCCTGCGCGCAGTCGACCGCCGAGACCGCCTCCGGGTGGGCGAGCGGGATGCGGCCGATGCCGCCGC
>DASZVW010000580.1:0-1505 GCA_035546895.1 Polyangia bacterium | reverse complement strand
CGGGCAGCACCTCCTCGGCCTCGCCGAGCACGAGGTGATCGACGCCGGCGATCTCGTCGGGCGCCGTCGTCACGTACGGGCCGCCGGCGACGATCCGCTTGCCGAGGCCGCGCGCCCGCCGCACCACCTCGCGGAACGACTCGCGCTGGATCCGCATCGCCGAGATCATCACCAGGTCGGCCCAGCGGAGCGCCTCGTCGTCGAGCGGCTCGATGTTCAGATCGACGAGCCGCAGGCTCCAGCGGCGCGGCAGCAGCGCCGCCGCCGTGACCAGGCCCAGCGGCGGCAGCACCGCCCCCTTGCCGATGACCGGCAGCGCGTACTCCTGCCCCCAGTAGCTCCTCGGAAACTTCGGCCACACCAGCAACGCGTTCGGGGGCCGAAATCCCATCTCGCGTGCATGCTGGGGTCGTCGACCTCGACCCGCAAGCGCTCGGCGGCGCGCTCGAGCCGCCGAAGCGCGACCGGCATTTCCAGGATTGTCCTCTCGGCGATCGAGGCCAAGGTGTCCGGTGTGGAAGCGACAAACGACGAATCGGGGGTTGTGGGGGTCGAGGGGGGCCGTAGCCACCTCAACTGGGCGGCGCTGCTGGGCGGGACCGGAACCAGCCTGGGCGTCTGGATCACGCTGACCGCGCTGGGGTTCGCGATCGGCCTGGTGGCGATCTCGCCGCACAGTCCGAACCTCAAGGGGGTGATCGTCTGGCTGGGCGTGTGGGCGGGGATCGTTCCGATCATCGCCACCGCCGTCGGGTCGCTGGTCGCCGGCTGGGCGGCCAACGCCGTGCGGGCGGCGACGGGCGTCCTCTATGGCATCGCCGTCTGGGGGCTCTCGCTGGCGGTCGCGGTGCTGTTCAGCGTGTCGGTGATGGGGGGCGTGGCCGAGCGGGCGGTCCAGGCGTCCGCGCAGGTGGCCACCGGGGCGGTGACCGCCACCGTCGGCGGCGTCACCCGGCTAGCGGGCGCGGCGGGCGGGGCGAACGGCGACCTGCTCCAGAGCGTCGGCAAGTACCTCGACGTCAACGGCAACGAGCTGCTGGCGCCGGTGAACCGCCGCCTGCAAGCGGAGGGGGTGCCGCCGGTGACCACGGCGGAGCTGCAGGCGGCCGTGCAGGACGTCGCCCAGACGGCGCTGCGCGAGGGGAACCTCTCGCAGCAGACCATCGTCGCGGCGCTGGCCCAGCACACGCGGATGAACCAGGCCGAAGCCCAGCGCGTCGCGCAGCAGCTCGAGGGTCAGCTCAATCAGGCCTCCGGCGGCGCGCTCGGCGCGGTGACGCAGGCCTGGACCTCGACCCGCGAGGCCGTGCTGGGCGAGCTCCGCGCGGCCGGCGGCGCCTTCTGGTGGATGTTCGGGTCGTTCTGCGTCTCGCTGCTGGCGTCGATCGGCGCCGGGGTGTGGGGGAGCCGCCTCTACCGGCCGCGGCCCCGGCGGGTGGTGCGCGAGCGCGCGCCGCAAGCGCCCGTGGTGGTCGGCCCGCACGCCCACCAGCCGACCTGAACGC
>DASZVW010000579.1:0-1819 GCA_035546895.1 Polyangia bacterium | reverse complement strand
CCGACCCGGCGCGCCGCGGGGGCGGCGGGGGCGGCGGGGGGACCGGCAGCCGGCGGGCCGCGCTGGTCGACGAGGGGCCGTCGCCGTCCGCCAGCTCGGCGCCGCCGCCGAGGTCGAGGCTGATGAGGAAGTCGCCCACGTAGACGCGATCGGAGGCCGACAGCAGCATCGGCGAGCCGATCTTGCGGCCGTTGACGTAGGTGCCGTTGGTGCTCTTGAGGTCGGCGACCTCGATCTGGCCGGGGCTCTTCACGGTGAAGCGCGAGTGGCGCTTCGAGACGTTCCCCTTGGCGAGGACGATGTCGTTTCCGGAGACGCGGCCGATCGTGATCTCGTCCTTGTCGAAGGTGAGCAGCTTCGGCTCGCCGTTCTTCTCTGTCAGCGTCAGCTTGATCATGGAGCCTCGGGATGGGGTTCGACCGCGAAACCGCGCCTGGCGACGTTATTCTCGACGATCCCCCGGGTCAAGAACCGCGGGTGTTCGCGCCGGCCGCCGGCCTATCGGCTGAACAGGGCCAGCAGCGGCGCCGAGAAAATCGCCATAATTCCCCCCACCGTCAACCCCACCATCCCCAGCGCCACCCACAGCGTGACGGGATCGCGCGGCGTGACCGGATCGCGCCGGCCGGGCGCCGCCTCGGATTTGTCCTTGGGGCCTGCGGGCATCGGGGGCAGTATAAGGCAGCTCGCGACGAGGAGGCGACATGACGCGATGGACGTTGGCGCTCGTCGCCGCGGCGGTGGCCGCGGTGGCGCTCCCGGCCGGCCCGGTCCGGGCGGCATCCCCCAAGTACTACTTCCAGCTCCAGCCGGTGAAGGCGGGCCCCGAGGTGCCGGCCGACCTCAAGGCCTACACCGGCGAGGCGCTGAAGGCCGAGCTCGCCGCGCGCCCCGAGTGGGCCTCGGACGTGGGCCCCGCGGGGCAGGCCGCGCCGGGGAGCGACCGCAGCGCGCTGGTGGCCGAGCTCAAGAAGCGGAACCTGCGCGGCTTCGACGTCACGGCGCGGATCGAGAAGCTCAAGCAAGAGGTGAAGGATCCCAAGCCAGGTGAGCGGGAGCGGCGGCTGGCGGTCGAGGTCGAGGTGACCGTGTTCGGCACCACCATCCCCGACGCCAAGCTGGCCTTCAGCGGCGACGGGCAGTCGGCCAGCGAGGCCGCCGTCTCCGAGCGGCGGGTGGCCGCGGACACCGCCGAGACGACCAAGGATGTCATCAAGGACGCCATCAAGCAGGCGGTCGAGCAGGCGGTGGTGAAGCTGGCCGAGGGCAAGCCCGCCCCGGGCCACAAGAAGAAGAAAAAGTAACCGGCCGCCGCGCGCCGAGGGGCTTTCCGGGGCGCCCCCGTTTTGTTAGCTTCTGGGGTCCCGGCCGATGCAGCTCGTCGAGATGGCTCTGTTCGCCGCGGTGGCGGCCCTGGCGCTGGTGCTGATCGGGTTCAGCCTCCGCCCCTACCTGCGGGCCCGGCGGCGGACCGCCGCGCGGGCGAGAGAGCCGGTCGCCGGCGCCGTGCGCGTCCCCGTCGAGGTCCCGTCGCGCGCGCAGGCGCTGGTCTGTCCGGCCTGCCACCGAGACTACGCGCCGGGCCTCCGGTTCTGCCCGCACGACGCCCGCGATCTGGTGCTGGCCAGCGACCCGGCGGCCCGGGCGGCCGGCGCCGGCGCGACCTGCCCGACCTGCAAGCGCTCGTACGACGCCGGCAAGAAGTTCTGCGCCTTCGACGGCGAGGAGCTGCTGCCGCTGCCGCTGGCGATCGGCGCCGGCGAGCCGGCCGGCGCCGCCTTCGAGGGCGGAATGGGGAAGATCTGCCCCCACTGCTCGC
>DASZVW010000578.1:0-4174 GCA_035546895.1 Polyangia bacterium | reverse complement strand
CCCGCCGCCCCCGCCGCCGCCAGCCCCACAGCCAACATCACGATCGCTGCCCCTCTGCGCTTCATCGGTCTCCTCGTCGTCTTCGTCTGGAGGTCAGGCCCGCACCCGGATGCGCGACTCGATCAGCTTCTTGCCGGCCAGCGTGGCCAGCGCCAGCAAGGTGAGGATCGAGGCGACCGCGAACGCGCCCGACAGGTTGTACTCGTTGTAGAGAATCTCGACCTGCAGCGGCACCGTGTTGGTCTGGCCCCGGATGTGCCCGGAGACCACCGACACCGCGCCGAACTCCCCCATCGCCCGCGCGTTGCAGAGGATGACGCCGTAGAGGATCCCCCAGCGCACCTTGGGGAGGGTGACCCGCAGCAGGATCTGCCAGCCGCTGGCGCCCAGCGTGAGCGCCTGCTCCTCCTCGTCGTTCCCCAGGTCCTGCATGATCGGCAGCACCTCGCGCGCCACGAACGGGAAGGTGATGAACGTCGTCGCCAGCACGATCCCCGGCACCGCGAAGATGACGTGCAGGTCATGCCGCTCGAGGAACGGCCCCAGCAGCCCCCGCCCCCCCATGAGGAGGACGAAGACCAGCCCCGCGATGACCGGCGAGACGCTGAAGGGGAGATCGATGAGCGTCAGCAGCGCGCGCTTGCCCGGGAAGCGGTACTTGGCGATCAGCCAGGAGGCGCCGATCCCGAACACCAGGTTGCACGGCACCGAGATGGCCGCCGTCAGCAGTGTCAGCTCGATCGCCGACAGCGTCTCCGGATCGCGGACCGCCGCCAGGTAGGCGTCGGCGCCCTTGCGGAAGGCCTCGACGAACACCGTCGCCAGCGGCAGCCCCACGAACAGCGCCAGGAAGCCGAGCGCGATCGCCAGCAGCAGCCAGCGGAGCGGCCGCGGGTCGATCACCGCGACCCCCGCGCGATGCGCGCCTGCAGGAGGTTGATGGCGAACAGCGCCACGAACGAGGCCAGCAGCATCACCAGCGCGATGGCGGTGGCGCCCGCGTAGTCGAACTGCTCGAGTTTGGTGACGATCAGCAGCGGCGCGATCTCCGTCTTGCCGGGCATGTTGCCGGAGATGAAGACCACCGAGCCGTACTCGCCGACCGCGCGGGCGAACGCCAGCGCGAACCCGGTCAGCGCGGCCGGGAACACCGCCGGCAGGATCACCTTGCGCAGGGTGGTGAGGCGCGAGGCCCCCAGCGTGGCGGCCACCTCCTCCATGTGGACGTCGAGGTCGATCAGCACCGGCTGCACCGTGCGCACCACGAACGGCAGGCCCACGAAGACCATCGCCACCGCCACCCCCACGGGGGCGAAGGCGACCTTGATCCCGTGCGGCGCCAGGAAGCGCCCCAGCCAGCCGTCGGGGACATACAGCGTGGTGAGCGCGATCCCCGCCACCGCCGTCGGCAGCGCGAACGGCAGGTCGATCGCGGCGTCGACGAGCGCCCGCCCCGGGAACCGGTAGCGGGTCAGCACCCAGGCCAGCAGCACCCCGAACACCACGTTCACCGCGCCGGCCGCCAGCGCCGCCCCGAAGCTGAGGCGATAGGCCGCCAGCGCGCGCGGCGCCAGCACCGCCCGCGCCAGCGCCGCGCCGTCCAGCGAGGCGGTCTTCCAGACCAGCCCCGAGAGCGGAATCAGCACCACCAGCGACAGGAAGGTGAGCGTCATCCCCAGCGAGAGCCCGAACCCGGGCAGGCTCCCGCGCGAGGACGTCCGACGCCCCGGCGCGGGCGCCGGCAGATCGATCGCCGCGGTGGCCATCAGGACCCCGACTGGTAGATCTGGTCGAAGGTGCCGCCGTCGGCGAAGTGGGTGGCCTGGGCCTTCTTCCAGCCGCCGAACACCTGGTCGATGGTGAAGAGCTTGACCGCCGGGAAGGCGCCGGCGTGCTTGGCGGCCACGGCGGCGCTGCGCGGGCGGTAGTGGTTCTTGACCGCGAGCTCTTGCCCCTCGTCGCTGTAGAGGAACTTGAGGTACGCCTCGGCGACCGCGCGCGTCCCGTGACGGTCGACGTTCTTGTCGACCACCGCCACCGGCGGCTCGGCCAGGATGCTGGTGCTGGGGTCGACGATCTGGAAGCGGTCCTTGCCGAGCTCGTTCACCAGCAGGTAGGCCTCGTTCTCCCACGACACCAGCACGTCGCCGATCCCGCGCTGGCCGAAGGTGGTGGTCGAGCCGCGCGCCCCCGAGTCGAGCACCGGGACGTTCTTGTAGACCTTGCGCACGAACTCGCGCGCCGCCGCGTCGCTGCCCCCCGGCCTCTTCAACGCGTAGCCCCAGGCGGCCAGGTACGCCCAGCGCGCGCCGCCCGAGGTCTTGGGGTTGGGCGCCACCACCGTCACGCCGGCCCGCGCCAGGTCGTCCCAGTCGTGGATCCCCTTGGGGTTCCCCTTGCGCACCACGAACACGATGGTCGAGGTGTAGGGCGCGCTGTTGTCGGGGAGCCGCTTCTGCCAGTCGGCGGCGATGCGCCCCGACTTCTCGGCGATGGCGTCGATGTCGTACGCCAGCCCCAGCGTCACCACGTCGGCGTCGAGGCCGTCGATCACCGAGCGCGCCTGCTTCCCCGACCCGCCGTGCGATTGGCTGATGCTGACCGTCTGCCCGGTCTTCTGCTGCCACTGCCGCGCGAACGCCGCGTTGACGTCCTGATACAGCTCGCGCGTCGGATCGTAGGAGACGTTGAGCAGCTTCACCGTCCCCGCCGCGCGCACCTTCGTCCGCCCGGCCGTCAGCAACAGCCCCGCCGCCGCCAGCCCGACCACCCCGATCGCAATCGTCCGTTTCATCGCTTCGCCTCCTTTGGAGCTAGAATGCGGTCTGGAACCGCGCGATCCCGACCTTCTCGGTGTTGCGGCCACCGCCGCCCTTGAGCCCGCCGTCGAACCAGGTCTGGTCGAAGTCGGCGCCCGCCTTCAAATTCCGCGAGAGCTGCCAGTTGAGCGCCACGCCGGCGTCGCGCGCCCGGTTCACCGACTTGGTCGGATCGGCCGCGGTGGGGAACGCCGCGTGGTCGACGTCGAGCCAGGTGTAGCGGACGCCGATCTCCAGCGCGCCGAAGCCGCCGGAGGCGAGATCGAGCGCGTGGTGCGGCTTCACCCCCTCGTAGCTGGCGTCGCCGCCAATCACGAACGACGCCACCAGGTCGCCGGCCGAGTTGTTGAGCGCCCCCGTCCCCGCCGCGTTGGAGAGACTCTGGTGCTCGCGGATCCACTCGGCCAGGAGGCCGAACGGCCCCAGGTAGTAGTAGAGCTGCGGGTTCACCCGCGTGTGCCGCCCCAGCGCGAACACCGTGGTGTTGGCGGTGGTGGTGAGGTAGCTGAAGATGGTGCTCTGGCCGGCGGACTTGAAGCCCCCCAGCCAGGTGTTGGTCGCCGAGCCCTTCTCGTTCCCGGTCTCGGCGGCGATGCCGAGGCCGAGCCGCCCGAACGCGCGCAGCGGGTCGACGTTGAACGGCTGCACCAGCAGCCGGCCGGCGAACGTCTTGGCGTGGTCGCTGTCGACGTCGTTGAGGCCGTTGTCGGGGTTGCCGTTCAGCACCGCCCCCTCGTAGCGGAGGATCCCGCCGGCGACGTCGCCCCACAGCTCCAGCCCCACGTCGCGCTGGGCGCTCAGGTTCTGGGTCAGGCCGCGCTCGTTGAAGGTGACGTCCTGGTCCGCCTGCAGCCGCTCGAGGCCGACCGGCGGCTTGAACTTCCCGACCCGGAGCCGCAGCCAGGGGAACGGGTGGGTGTCGAGGTAGGCGTCGAGCAGCGCCACCGTGTTGTTCCCGAAGTCGGGCGTGAAGTTGAAGTCGGTCAGGCCCAGGACCGTCCCGGCGATGATCGGCCGCGCCCGGCGGATCAGGAAGGTGTCGACGCTGTTCCCCAGCGTCGCGTCGTCGAAGATGCGCCGCCCGTCGACCTGCAGCAGCCCCTTGAAACGGACCTGGTACTGGCGGTCGGCGCTGGTGACGGCGAAGCCACCCTCGTCGGTCTGGAAGGTGGTCGTCGAGCGCGGCGAGGTGGCCTCCGCCTCGGCGCGCGCCAGGTCCCGCTCGAGCTGCTGCGACTTCTGCTCGAGCTTCTCGATACGACCGAGGAGCGCCGGATCGGGCGCGGCCGGGGCCGGCGAAACCGCCGCCGGCGGCGGCGCCTCCACCGCGGGTGGCGGCGCGGGCTGCTCGACGG
>DASZVW010000577.1:0-18162 GCA_035546895.1 Polyangia bacterium | reverse complement strand
GGACCGGCGGCGGCGCGTCGACGATCTCCGGCGCCGCCGGCGCCGCGGCCAGCGCTGGCGCGGCGACCGGCGCGGGCGCGACGGCCTGGCGGGGCCGCAACGGCGGCGGGGGCGGCGTGGCGATCAGCGTCGACCCCAGATCGACCGTCGCGCTGCCGGCCGGATCGTGCGAGAGCGTCTGCTCCGAGGCGGCCTCGAAGGCGCGCGCCAGCTCCATCATGCCGCCGAAGCGCTGGTCGGGGTCCTTGGCCAGCGCGCGGTCGAGCACCGCCTGCAGCGCGCGCGTGTCCCAGAACGACGGCAGGGTGCGGGCCAGCGGCGGCGGGTCCTCGTGGACCACCTGGTAGAGGAGCGAGGCGATGTCGTCGCCGGTGAAAGGGTCCCAGCCGGTCAGCATCCGGTAGGCGATGGCGCCCAGCGCGAACTGGTCGCTGCGGCCGTCGACCTCGCCGCCGCCGCGCGCCTGCTCGGGCGACATGTAGGCCGGCGAGCCGAGCATCTCGGTCGGCGACGACAGCAGCGTCCCCGAGGTCTGGATCTTGGAGATGCCGAAGTCGAGCCCCTTCACCAGCTCGTCGGTCTGGCCGTCGATGGTGCAGAGGAAGATGTTCGAGGGCTTGAGGTCGCGGTGGACGATCCCGTGCGCGTGCGCGGTGGCCAGCGCCGAGGCGACCGCCTCGACCACCCGCACCGCGGCCGGCAGCGGCAGCGGCCCCGACTCCGCCAGCCGCCTCTCGAGGTCCCGCCCCTCGAGGTGCTCCATCACGAAGTAGGGGCGGCCGTCGGGCGTGGTGTTGAAGTCGTAGATCTGCACCACGTTCGGGTGGCGCAGCTCGGACATCACCTCCGCCTCGCGGCAGAACCGCGCGAACGCCTCCCGGTTGCCGAGCAGGTCGGCGCGCAGGATCTTCACCGCGTAGCGGCCGGGGAGGCGGGCGTGGGTCGCCTCGAACACCTCGCCCATCCCGCCCCGGTTGATCTGCCGCCCGAGCAGGTAGGAGCCGCCCAGCAGGACGGCGCCCGCCCACGACCCCCGCTGGTCCGAAAGCGAACCCACGGGAAAAAACGTAAGGCCGCGGTCGCGGTCGAGGAAGACGCCGCCGGGCCGATGACCCTAGGGGAAGACGATCACCGGCTTGACGTCGGCCGGCCCGCGCGCGAGCGCCTCCTGCCAGCGCTCGAGCGGGACGCGCCGCGAGACCAGCCGCTCCAGCCAGCGCCGGTCGGCCCGGGCCAGGGCCGCCACCGCCGACGCGTAGTGGCGCAGGTTGGCGTTGACGGCGCCGAAGACGACGTTGTTCTCCAGCACCATCTGCTTGTTGAGCGCGGTCAGGTTGATGGGGATCGACCGCGCGCCCGACGACACGCCGGTCAGGCAGACGATCC
The DNA here is from genome assembly GCA_035546895.1 of Polyangia bacterium. Classification (GTDB taxonomy): domain Bacteria; phylum Myxococcota_A; class Polyangia; order Fen-1088; family Fen-1088; genus JADGRB01. Next base: position 16,776 of record DASZVW010000577.1, on the reverse strand, counting down.
CGTCGGGGCCGATCCCCTCCAGCACGTCGAACACCAGCTCGCCGACCCCGGTGCACTCCAGCACCACGTCGCAGGGGGGGATCTCCTTGACGTGCCCGTGGTGGTAGGTGGCGCCGAGATCGGCCACCAGCGCCGGCTTGGGCCCGTCGGTGACGCGATCGATCACGTGCACCTCGAGCCCCCGCTGCCGGCCGAGCAGCGCCGCCAACAGTCCGATCGGGCCGGCCCCGGTGACCAGCACGCGGGCCGGCTTCCAGACGGCGCGCTTGCCGATCCGCTCGATCTGCTCCCAGGCCTTGGCCAGGATGGTGGCCGGCTCGACCAGCACCGCCAGATCGCCGAGCGCGGGCGGGACCGCCACCGCGAACGCCGTCTCCAGCCGGTAGCGCTCGGAGGCGTAGCCGTCGCGGCCGCTGATGCCGCGCTCGGTGAACTGGCCGTTCCGGCACATGTCCCACTCGCCGGCGGCGCAGCTCGCGCAGGGGACCGGGTCGGGGCGCCGGACCACGCCGACCACCAGATCGCCGGGGGCGAACGCGCTGCCGGGCGGCGCGCTGCGGACCCGCCCCAGGTTCTCGTGGCCGAGCACCAGCCGGTCGTGACCGGGCGGGGGCTGACCGTAGGCGCCGCTCAGGATCTCGAGATCGGTGCCGCAGACGCCGATGGCGACGGCGTCGACCAGCAGGGTGTCGGAGGCCTCGGGCGGCTCGGGGATCTCCTCGAGCCGCGCGCTGTCGGCGGTGCCGGGCCGGGTGGTGATGGCGCGCATCGAGGGGATCTTAACAACGCCCGCCCGCTCTTGCGCGGGCGAGCGGCCGATCGCTAAATAACGCCATGACCACGGTCGCGCTTCGTTCGCTTCGTCTCGCCGCCGGCGCGCTGGCGCTGTCGGCGGCGCTCGGCTCGGCCGGCTGCAAGCAGCTCAGCGAGCGGCTGAACGGGAACGCGGCGCCGCCGGGCGCGTCGCCCCCCGCGGGGGAGCCGGCATCCGGCCCGGCGGTCGCGCAGGCGCCCGCGTTGCAGTCGGGCGGGGCGGTAACGCCCAAGACCGAGGCCCCCAACGAGGCGCGGGTGCTCTCGCAGGCCTTCGCGGCGGTGGCGCGCGCGCTCCGCCCCTCGGTGGTGCGGATCGACGTGGAGATCGCGCCGCGCGCGGCGGAGAACCAGGAGGGGGACGAGGACGGCGAGATGGCGCCCTTCCTGCGCCGCTTCTTCCAGTTCGGCCCCGGGATGCCCGAGCCGTCGCCCGGCCCCCAGCGGGGGACCGGCTCAGGGGTGGTGATGGACGCGCGCGGCGACATCGTCACCAACCGCCACGTCGTCTCCGGCGCCACCAAGGTGAAGGTGACCTTCAGCGACGGGCGCGAGTTCGCGGCCAAGACGCTGGGGACCGACGCCGAGACCGACGTGGCCGTCATCCGGCTCGACCAGCCGCCCAAGGACCTGGTGGCGGCGCGGCTCGGCGACGACGACAAGCTGGAGGTCGGCGAGTGGGTGCTGGCGGTCGGCAGCCCGCTGGGGCTCGACCAGACGGTCACCGCCGGCATCGTCAGCGGCAAGGGGAAGGTGGGGCGCCACATCCAGATGTCGGGCGGCCGCGTGCGCCACTACATCCAGACCGACGCCAAGATCAACCCCGGGAACTCGGGCGGGCCGCTGGTGAACCTCTCGGCCGAGGTGGTCGGGATCAACACCCTCATCAACACCGGCCCCGGCGGCGCCTACGGGTTCGCCATCCCCATCAACCAGGTGCGGCGGGTGGCCGAGTCGCTGATCAAGGAAGGGCACGTCCGCTATGCCTACCTGGGCGTGCTGGTGGGCGACGCCGGCGAGCCGGACGGCGCGCCGGCGAAGGGGGCGCCGGCCGGCGGCGGCGCGCTGGTGAGCGAGGTGACGCCCGGCGGCCCGGCGGCCCGGGCCGGCCTGCGCGCGGGCGACTTCATCACCGACATCGACGGCAAGAAGATGGAGGGGGCGGGGGACGTGATCGACTACGTCTCCACGCGCGGGATTGGCGCCCGGGTGGCGGTCGGGATCTGGCGCGACGGCAAGCGCCAGGCGATCGACGTCGTGCTCGGCGAGCTCCCCTCGCCGGACGGGCACGGCGGCTCCTCGGGCAAGCTGGGCCTCGGGCTGCAGACGCTGACGCCGCGGCTCGCCGAGTCGCTGGGCCTCGATCCGCGGACGCGCGGCGCGGTGGTCGCCGAGGTGGCGGCCGGCGGTCAGGCGGCGGCGGCCGGCGTGCACGAGGGGGACGTCATCCTGGAGATCGATCGCCAGCGGGTGGCGACCGCCGACGCGGCGGTCGCCGTGCTGGCCACCCCCCGCAAGGGCGGTCACCTGGTGCGCCTGGCCACGGCCGGCGGGCCCAGGTACATCACGCTCGGCGGCGAGTGAGCGCCGGGGCGGCGCTGGGCGGGGTGGCGGCGCTGCTGGCGCTCGCCCACGCGCCGGCGCCCCAGCCTCCGGTGGCGGAGAAGTTCGCCTCCCCGGCGGCGGCGGTGGCGGCCTTCCTCGGGGAGGCGACCGGCGTGGTGGCCTTCGGCGAGCTGCACCAGACCGAGAAGACGGCGAACGTCCGCTCGTCGATCGCGCGCTTCACCGACGAGATCCTGCCGGCGATCGCGCCGCGGGCCGCGCACCTCGTCGTCGAGACCTGGGTCTCGCGCGGAAAGTGCGGCGAGGCCGAGAAGAAGGTCACCGCCGACGTGGCCCGCACGACCGAGCGCCCGGCCGAGACCGAGAACGAGATCGTGCGCCTGCTCCGCCGGGCCAAGGAGCTGGGCGTGACGCCGCACGTGCTGGACATCGACTGCCACGAGTACCAGGCGCTCATGGGCGACGGCGGCGCCGTCGACTACGACCGGCTGTTGACGATCACCGGCCAGCACCTCGGCCGCGCGATCGAGCAGGCGCTGGCCCTGCCGCGCCCGCCCGGCCGCCCGCTGGTGCTGGTCTACGGCGGCGCCCTCCACAACGACCTCCACCCCGATCCGGAGCTGGCGAAGTACAGCTTCGGCCCGGCCGTCGACGCGGCCACGCACGGCGACTACCGGGAGGTCGACCTCTACGTCCCGGCGCTGGTCGACACGCTCCCGGCGCTGCGGGCCGAGCCCTGGTACGCGGTCTGGCGCCCGCTGCGGCGGACGCCGGGGACGACGCTCGTCCGCCGCGGGCCGCGCTCGGCGATCGTGCTGTTCGAGGACCCGGCGGCGCGCCGGAAGCGGTGACCGCGCCGGGCCGGCCTCAGCGGTAGACGATCTTGGCGATGGTGAGCTCGCGCAGCCCGGCGTGCCAGCGCGCGGTGACGGTGTCGCCCGCGGACTTGCCGAGCAGCGCCCGCCCGACCGGCGACTTCCAGGAGATGTCGCCCGCCGCGCCGTCGGTCTCGTCGACGCCGACGATCCGGTAGGTCGCCGTCTCCCCCTCCTCGTCCTCGACGGTGACGGTGGCGCCGAAGAAGACGCGGTCGCGGCGCGGCTGGGTCGCCGGGTCGACGATCTGCACGTCGTCGAGGCGCTTGGAGAGGAAGCGGAGCCGCTTGTCGATGTCCCGGAGCTGGCGCTTGCGGTAGATGTACTCGGCGTTCTCCGAGCGGTCCCCCTCGGCGGCGGCGTCGGCCAGCGCGCCGACCACCTCCGGGCGCTTCTTGGTGCGCAGAAAGGTCAGCTCGTCGGCCAGCCGCTTGAACCCGACGGGCGTGATGTAGTTGGTCTCGGTCGGTTTCTTCTCCGCCACGGCGGCAGCCTAACGCGGGGATCGCCCGGGCGCGATCCGGACGCGCGGCCGGCCGGCGGACGGCGCGTTCGCGCCCCGGCGCCGCAGATCCGGAGGTTCACTTGGCCCGGAAATCGCTACGCGGCTCTGGTAACCTGACGGAGAGATGTCGATGGCCGGCGACGACCTGACGATCGAAATTCTGAAAGACATCCGCGACGAGATACGAGGCGTTCACGCCGAGCAGGTGGCGACCAACCAGCGCCTGGACGTGGTCAGCGATCGGCTGGACGTGACCATCGCGCGCTTGGACGTGACCAACCAGCGCCTGGAGGTGGTCAGCGATCGGCTGGACGTGACCATCGCCCGGCTGGACGTGACCAATCAGCGGCTCGACACGGTCGAGTCGACCCTGCTCGACCTGGTGGAGCAGCAACGGTTCGTGGTCCGCTACACGCGCGCGCTGTCCGAGCGCGACACCTGGCTCGGTCGTCGGGTCGACGACCTCGAGACCCGCGTCGAAAAGCTCGAATCGGAGTAGCTCAGCCGGGATCGGAGGCCGCCGTCCCGTGGTATACGGGATTCCTCGAATGTCTCAACGAAAGATCGCGGTCTTGACCAGCGGCGGGGACGCGCCCGGGATGAACGCCGCCATCCGCGCGGTGGTCCGCACCGGAATCGACAAGGGGTGGGAGGTGTTCGGGGTCCGCAACGGGTACGCCGGCCTCTGCGACGGGCAGATCGAGGCGCTGGGGGCGCGCGACGTCGGCAACATCCTCCAGCGCGGCGGCACCTTCCTGGGGAGCGCGCGGCTGCCCGAGTTCAAGGACGAGCCGGTGCGGGCGCGCGGCCTGGCCCAGCTCGCCTCGCGCGGGATCGACGGGCTGGTGGTGATCGGCGGCAACGGCACCCAGACCGGGGCGCTGGCGCTGTCGCGCGCCGGGCTGCAGGTGGTCGGCGTGGCCTCGACCATCGACAACGACCTGGCCGGCTCGGAGATCACCATCGGGGTCGACACCGCGCTCAACATCGCGCTGGAGGCGATCGACCGGCTGCGGGTGACCGCCTCCTCGCACAAGCGGGCCTTCCTGGTCGAGGTCATGGGGCGCAACTGCGGCTACCTGGCGCTGATGGCCGGGATCGCCGGCGGCGCCGACTCGGTGGTCATCCCCGAGGCCGACGTCGAGCCGGAGGCGATCGCCAAGAACCTGCAGGCCGCCTGGGAGCGCGGCAAGCCGCACGCGATGGTGGTGGTGGCGGAGGGGGCGCGGCACAACGCGGTCAAGCTGGCGCAGCACTTCGAGCGCGAGAAGGGGCGGCTCGGCTTCGACCTGCGCGTCACCACGCTGGGCCACGTGCAGCGCGGCGGCGAGCCGGGGGCCTTCGACCGCCTGCTGGCCACGCGGCTGGCGGCGGCGGCCACCGAGTGCCTCGACCACGGCGAGCACGGCTGCCTGGTCGGCCTCATCCGCGGCGAGGTGCGGACCACGCCGCTCGCCGACGTGGTCGGCGCCGGCAAGGCCATCGACCTGCGGCTCTTGCAACTGCAGAAGGTCCTCGCGCAGTGACGCTCATCGCGTGACGGCGTGAAGATCCTGGACAGGCTCAGCGAGCGCCAGCTGGCGCTGCTCGTGATCCTGTTCGGGTTGCTGCTCTACGTCCCGTTCGCGGGCAGCTACGGTCTCTGGGATCCCTGGGAGACGCACTACGCCGAAGTGGCGCGCCAGATGACCCACCGGGGCGACTACATCAGCCTCTGGTGGCCCGGGTCGCCGCGCGACGCCGACGTGTTCTGGTCCAAGCCGGTGCTCTCGTTCTGGTTGATGAGCCTGGCGATGCACCTGGCCGGGATCGGCCTGCCCGGGCACCCGGCGGGCGAGATGGCGCTCGGCCACCGCGCCGAGTGGGCCGCCCGCGTCCCCTTCTGCCTGGCGGGCGTGCTCGGCATCTACGCGGTCTATCTGATGACCGCGCGCTTCGTCTCCCGCCGCGCCGGGGTGCTGGCGGCGATCGTGGTCGCCACCGCGCCGATGTACAGCCTGGTGGCGCGTCAGGCGATGACCGACATGGCCTTCGTCGGCCCGATGGCGATGGCGCTGGCGCTGGCGGCGCTGGCCATCTTCGACGACGCCGGCGGCGCCGACGCGCCGCTGCCGCGCAAGGGGCGCGGCTGGCGGAGCTGGCCGCACGACGGGCTCTTCTACGGGACGCTCGCGCTGTTCGCGGTGGCCGTGCTCCCGCAGCTCATCGTCAACTCGATCCAGCTCCGCGCCGAGCTCCCCTGGGGCGACCGGGTGTTCGTACTGTACGGCGCGGTGCCGATGATCCCTTACTTCGTGGGGTTCGCGCTGGTCGTCCTGCTGGCCGCGCGCGTCCGCACCAGGCCGCCGCTCTACCTGGCGCTGGCGGCCATCCTCTGCGGGCTGGCGGTGCTGGCCAAGGGGCTGGCCGGGCTGGGGCTGCCGGTGATCGTGCTGCTCGCCTACCTGGGGTTCACCTGGAGCTGGCGGCGGCTGCGGCGGCCGCAGCTGGCGCTCGGGCTCCTGATCGCGCTCCTCGCCTTCGTGGTGGTCTCCTTCCCCTGGCACCACGCCATGCTGATCCGGCACGGCTGGCCGTTCTGGAACGAGCTCTACGGCGACAACCACTGGCGCCGGATGATGATCGGGCGGCACGGCGACCGCGGCTCGTTCGAGTACTTCCTGCGCGAGCTCGGCTACGGGATGTGGCCCTGGATCGCGCTGGCGCCGGCGGCGCTCGGGTGGGCGGTGCTGCGCCGGCCGCCGGCGGGCGTCGGCCCGGCCGCGCCCGTCGAGGAGCGCAAGCAGCAGCTCGTCTGGCTGGGCGCGATCTGGTTCGTCTCCTGCTACGCGGTGGTCTCGCTGTCGATGACCAAGTTCCACCACTACGTGCTCCCCGCCATCCCGGGGCTGGCGGTGGTGGTCGGCTGCTTCGTCGACGACCTCCTCGAGCGGCGGGCCTGGCGGTCGGGCGCGGCGGCGCTGGCGGTCGGGCTGCCGCTGCTGGCGCTGGTGACCTTCGACCTGACCGCGGCCGAGCACGCCGCCGAGAAGTTCCTCTGGCTCTTCTCCTACGACTACGTGCAGAGCCCGGCCGGTCGCCCTTGGCCGCCGTCGCTCGACTTCCGGGCGGCGCTGCTGGCGTTCGCCGCGCTGTTCGCGCTGGCGGCGGCGCTCCTCTGCTGGCCGCGCGCGCAGCGGCTCGGGGCCTGGGCGCTGCCGCTCGCGGCCGTCGCCTTCACGTTCTTCATCCTCGACGACTTCATGCCGGCGGTGGCGCCGTTCTGGTCGCAGAAGGGGCCGATCGCCACCTACTACCGCGAGCGGCGCTCGCCCGACGAGCGGCTCATCGCCTACTCGCTCTACTGGCGCGGCGAGAACTTCTACACCTCGAACGAGATCTACGAGGGGCCGATGGAGGAGCGGACGGTGTTCGACGAGGAGGGGGCCGACGATCGCCTGAAGGCCTGGATCGCCCGCCACCGGGGCCGGCGCGCCTTCTTCATCTTCGAGCGCCACCAACAGAACCGGGTGGAGTCCGACCTGCCGCCCGAGGCGCGGCCGTCGTTCAAGATCGTCGACGACAGCAACAACAAGTTCTCGCTGGCCGAGGCCGACCTCTGACCGCAGGATAGACGGCCGGGATGTCGGAGAGCGCGCGGCGCGGGCGGTTCCTGGAGCTGGGCGGGGTGGTCCCGGCCGAAGGGGAGGGGGGCGCGCTGCTGGCGGCGATCTGCGCGAGCGGCGACTTTCTCCCCGAGCTGCTCGACGCCGACGTGCGGGCGCTCGGCGTGCTGGCGGCCGATCCGTTCCTGCGGCGGCCCAAGCCGCCGGAGCTGATCGCGGGCGAGGTGCGGGCGGCGGCGGCCGGCGCGCGCGACTTCGCCGACCTGCAGCGCCGGCTGCGGGTCCACCGCCGCTCCGAGATCCTGCGGCTCGGCGCGCGCGAGCTCGGCTGGGGGACCACCGAGGAGGTGGCGCGCGAGCTGTCGGCGTTCGCCGACGCCTGCCTCGAGGAGGCAGTCGCCTTCTGCGACGCCGCGCTGACCCGCGAGCTCGGCCCGCCGCGCGCCGAGGGGGGCGCCCCGGCGCGCTTCGTGGTGATGGCGATGGGGAAGCTGGGCGGCGAGGAGCTGAACTTCTCCTCGGACATCGACGTCTGCTACTTCTACTCGACCGACGCCGGGGCGGCGGGCGACAAGACGCTGCACCACTACTACGCGGAGCTTTCGCGCCGGGTGACCGCGGCGATCGAGGAGCCGACCGCCGACGGCATGATCTTCCGCGTCGACCTGCGCCTGCGGCCCGAGGGGCGGAGCGGGCCGATCTGCAACGCGCTGCCGGCGGCGGAGCGCTACTACGAGACGTTCGGGCGGACCTGGGAGCGGCAGGCCTGGCTGCGCGCGCGCCCGGCGGCCGGCGACCGGCCGCTCGGCGACGAGCTGCTGGCGGCGCTGGAGCCCTTCATCTATCCGCGCCACGTCGAGCCGCGGATGGTCGAGGAGGTGCGCGGGCTGCGGGCGCTGTTCCGCGATCCCGCCGACGCCGCCGGTCCGCTCGGCGACACCGGCTTCGACGTCAAGCTCGGCTCGGGCGGCATCCGCGACGTCGAGATGGTGGTGCAGGCGCTGCAGCTCCTGCACGCCGGCAAGCGGCCGGACCTGCGCGAGCGGAACACGCCGCGCGCCGTCCCCCGCCTGCTGGTGGCCGGGCTCCTCGGCGCGCGCGAGGCGCAGACGCTGCTCGAGGCGTACCGGTTCTGGCGCCGGCTCGAGCACCGCGTGCAGGTGGCGACCGGCGCCCAGCGCCACCGGCTGCCGGCCGACGACGGCGCGCGGGCGGAGATGGCGCGCGGGCTGGGGTTCGCCGACCTCGCCGCCTTCGACGCCGAGGTGGCCGCCACGCGCGCCGCCGTGGAGGCGATCGCCGCCACGCTGGGCGAGCCGCCGCCCGAGGCGCACCTGGAAGCCGCGCGGATGCTCGATCCGATGCGCGGCCGCGACGAGCTGGAGCGGCGGGTGGCCGCCGCCGGCTTCCGCGACGTCGAGGCGGCGGCCGACACCCTGGAGCTCACCGGCGCCCGCATGCCGCCCGCCTTCCTCGAGGAGGCGATCGCCTCGCCCGATCCCGATCGGGCGCTGGGGCACTTCCGGGACCTCGCGCTGCGCGGCTCGGTCGGCCTGATGGCGCTGCTCGACGAGCACCCGCGCCTGGTCCGCATGCTGGGGACGCTGTTCGGGACCAGCGATCGCCTCGCCGAGCTGCTGGTCCGCCACCCGGAGATGTGGGAGCCGTTCGTCGACGGGCTGGGGGCCCGCGTGCGCCCGGCCGAGGCGCTGCGCGCGCGGCTGGCGGCGCGGCTCGCCGAGGCCGAGGACGAAGAGGCCTCGCTGCGCGCCATCCGGACCTTCCAGGCCGAGGAGATCCTGCGCATCGGCCTGCACGACGTGGCCGGCAGCCTGACGGCGCTGGAGGTCTGCGGGCAGCTCACCGACCTGGCCGAGGCCTGCCTCGCGGCGGGGATCGCGGCGGCGCTCCCCGCGCTGGCGGCGCGGATGGGGCGGCCGGGCACGGCGCTGACGGTGCTGGGGCTCGGCAGCCTGGGGGCGCACGAGATGCGCTACGGGTCGGACCTCGATCTGGTCTTCCTCTACGGCGCCGACGGCGAGAGCGACACCGGCGTCGATCACCGCGAGTGGTTCGCCCGCGCCTCGCAGCGGTTCATCGCCACCATGGAGACGATGCTGGAGGAGGGGCGCCTCTACCAGGTCGACACCCGGCTGCGCCCCTCGGGCGAGCAGGGGCTGCTGGTCACCTCCTGGGCCTCGTTCGCCCGCTACCACCGCGAGGAGGCCGCCGCCTGGGAGCGGGTGGCGCTCTTACGCGCGCGGATCGTCTGGAGCGACGAGACCGACGCCGGCCGGCGCGCGCGCGCGGAGGCCCTGGGCGGGCTGGCCTTCGATCTGCCGCTCGACGACGAGCGGTTCCGCGCCGACCTGCGCCGGGTGCGCGAGCGGGTGGAGCGCGAGCGGGGCAAGGTCCCGGCCGGCTCGCGCCACCTGCAGTTCGATCCGGGCGGCATCATGGACGTCGAGCTGCTGGTCGCGCTGGGGCAGCTCCGGCACGCCGCCGATCCGGAGGTGCGCACCACCTCGACCGAGGCCGCGCTCGAGCGGCTGGTGGCGCTGGGGTGGCCGGCCTCGCTGCGGGACGACTACGCGGTGCTGCGCCGGACGGCGCTGCGGCTGCGCCTCCTGCTCGATCGCCCGCAGTCGGTCGTCTCGCCCCGCGATCTGCCGGCGCTGGCCCGGAGCCTGGGGACCACGCCCGAGGCGCTGGCGGCCGACCTCGACGCCCGGATGGCGCGCGTCCGCGCCGTCTTCGCGCGGTCGTTCTGACCGCCGGTCGACCTGGCCGGTCGCCGCTCGGCCGCCGGTCAGTCGTCGCTCTCGGTCTCGGAGGCGATGCCGTGCAGGCGCAGCTTCTCCCACAGGTTCTTGCGGGAGATCCCCAGGATCTCGGCGGCCTTCATCTTCTTGCCGTTGGCCTGGGCGAGCGCGCGCATCAGGTACTCGTGCTCGAACTCCTTGAGCGCGACCGACAGCGAGCGGAGCGACCCGGCCGGCGCGCTGGCGCCGCCGTCGAGCGTGCCGGTGATGCCGCCCGGCAGGTGCTCGACCTCGATCTCGCCGCCCCCCGCCAGCACCACCGCGTGCTCGATGGCGTGGGCGAACTCGCGGACGTTCCCCGGGAAGTGGTACTGCGACAGCACCGCCCAGGCGCGCGGCGAGATCGTCGACGGCGGCTTCCCCGGCTGGGTGAACTTGTTGAGGAAGTACTGAAGCAAGAGCGGCAGGTCGCCGCGCCGCTCGCGCAGGGGCGGGATCTCGATGTCCAGCACGTTGAGCCGGTAGTAGAGGTCCTCGCGGAAGCGCCCCTCCTTGATCCGGTCGCGCAGGTTGCGGTGGGTGGCCGAGATGATCCGGACGTCGACGCGCGTCGACTCGTTGGTCCCCAGCGGCTCGACCGTCCCCTCCTGCAACACGCGCAGGAGCTTGGCCTGCGCGGGGAGCGGCACCTCCGCGATCTCGTCGAGCAGCAGCGTCCCGCCGTCGGCCGCCTTGAAGCGCCCGTCGCGCCGCTTGACCGCGCCGGTGAAGGCGCCGCGCTCGTGCCCGAACAGCTCGGCCTCCAGCAGCGTCTCCGGGAAGGCGGCGCAGTTGACGGCGATGAACGGCTTGGCGCGCCGGGAGCTGCGCTCGTGCAGCGTGCGCGCCACCAGCTCCTTGCCGGTGCCGCTCTCGCCGGTGATCAGCACCGGCGCGTCGCTCTGGGCGATGGTCTCGATCCGGTCGAGCAGCCGCAGCATCGGCGGGCTGCGCCCGATGATGGCGCCCGCCCCCGGCCCCGCCGCGCCGTTCGACTTGCGCTGCGACAGCTCGGCCCGCGCCTGCTCCAGCTCCCGCTTGAGCGCCCGCTGGGTGGCGATCCGCTGCAGCTGCAGCACCACCTCGTCGATGTCGAACGGCTTGGTCAGGTAGTCGTAGGCGCCTTCCTTGAGCGCCGAGACGGCGTCGTTGATGGCGGCGTGCGCGGTGATGAGGATGACGTCGGTGCTGGGCGACTCCTGGCGCACGCGCCGGAACAGCGTCAGCCCGTCGACCTTGGGGAGCCGGATGTCGCAGATCATCACGTCGAAGACGTTCGACGAGATCTGGGCCAGCCCCTCGGCGCCGTTGGCGGCCAGGCTCACCCGGTGACCGGCGTCGCGCAGGGCGTCGCCCACCAGCACCCGGAAGTCGGGCTCATCATCGACCAGGAGGATGTCGAGCATCGTCGGCTTGGAAACTCTACGCGGAATACCTGGAGCTGTCCCGGGTCGCCGTCAAGGCGGCGCGTGTGGGAATGTAGCCGACCTTTTGTCGACGGGCGACGGCTCTCTGGCCGCGCCTCCGCGGGGCGGCGCGGCCAGCGCGCGGTCGCGGCCGGCCGCCTTGGCGGCGTAGAGCGCGCCGTCCGCGGCCGCGTGCAGCGCGACGAAGGTGGGGAGGGTGACGTCCTCGAGATCGGCCACCCCGATCGAGACGGTCACCGCCGGCGCCGGCACGGTTTTCTCTCTGTCGGGCGGCTGGCCGAGGCGGCGGACGGTGGCGCAGACGCGGTGGGCCAGCGCCAGCGCCTCGCTCGCGCTGGTGTTGGTGGCCAGCACCGAGAACTCGTCGCCGCCGGTGCGGGCGGGGAGATCGGTCGCCCGGCAGCTGCGGCGGAGGCTCTCGGCCACCAGCTGGAGCGCCCGATCGCCCTGCGCGTGCCCGCGCCGATCGTTGATCTCCTTCAGGCGATCGAGATCGACGAGCAGCAACGCCAGCGGCGTCCCGTAGCGCGCGCTCCGGTTCAGCTCGTCGGCGAACGCGGCCAGCAGGCGCCGCCGGTTGGCGAGGCCGGTCAGCGGATCGGTGACCGAGAGGTCCTCGAGCCGATCCTCTTTGCGGCCGATCACCCAGCCGAGCACCGAGGTGAGGGCCACCGTGGTGACGAGGAGGTAGGCGTAGACGAGCGGCTGCCGGCGAAGCTCGTCGGCGATCCGCCAGGGGACCGCCGCGCGGTGGCCGACCCACCCCTGCAGCGCCAGCAGGCCCAGCACCAGCGCCACCGACAGGAGGACGCCGACCGCCGGGTAGACCATCCGCCGCGGGCGGCGCCCGCCGCTAGACATGGCGGTCGCTGCCGATCGCGGGCGGCTCCGGCGCCGGGGCCAGAGCCCGCTCGAGCGCCCGCAGGAGCTCGTCCGCCGTCCCTTCCCCCTTGCGCACCACGCTGGCGACCGACGGGCCGAGCACCGCGCGCTCGCTGCGGGTGATGTAGAGCGCCGACAGCACCACGAACGGCAGGTGCGCCAGCGCCTCGTCGGTGCGGGCGGCCCGCAGCACCTCGAGGCCGGAGAGCCCCGGCATCACCAGGTCGAGCACCACGGCGTCGAAGCGGCCGCCGTGCAGGTGGGCCAGCCCCTCGCTGCCGGACGAAGCCGGCGTGACCACGTAACCCGCTTGCTCGAGCCGGGCGGTGACGTGCAGCCGCTCGGCGGAGTCGTCGTCGACGAGGAGGATGCGCGCGCCGGCCCCCTGGCGCATCCCGCGCGGGGGCGTGCTGGCGGTCGCGCCGGCGGGGGCCAGCGGCACCGCCAGCTCGAGGCTCAGCCCTTCGTCGGGGCCGGTCCGGACCTGGATCGGTAGCCCGATCTGTCGGGCCAGCCGCGCGGCGACGGCGATCGGCAGCGGCGCCCCCGCGCCGTCCTCGCCCAGCTCGCCCGCCTCCGTCGCCGGCGGCGTGCGCGCGGACTCCGCCAGGCCGTCGCGCGTGTTGTGCACCGAGACCGCGGCCTTTCCGTCGTTCTCCTGGACGGCGATCTCCACGTAGCCGTGCTCGGTGGCGGCCAGGACGTGCTCCACCATGCGATCGAGGAGGTGGCCGAGCCGCCGCGGATCGGCGGAGACCGCCAGCGGCTCGCGCGGGAGGTGGACCTGGATCGGGATCTCGTTCTCGCGCCCCGCGGTGTCGTGCGTGTCGGCGCTGTGCCGGGCCAGCGCCCCCAGGTCGACGGCCTCCGGCTCCAGCTCGGCGCGCCCCGACTCGAGCGCGGCCAGATCCAGGATGTCATCGACCAGGGACAGCACCGACTGCCCGCTGCGTCGGATCACCTCCACGTACTGGCGCTGCTTCATCGACAGCGGCCCGGCGTCCCCCTCGGCGAGGAGCTGGCAGAGTGTGACCAGCGAACCGAGCGGCCCGCGCAGGTCGTGGCTCATCCGCAGGAGGAGGAGATCGCGGCCGGGATCGGCGCCGTGACCGTCGCCGTCGTGCGCCGCCCCCTCGGGGGCGGGGGCCTCCGCGGCGCGGGCGCGGGCCGCCGCGTCGTGCGCGCTCGCCGCGCGTTTGACCAGCACCAGCACGATGACGGCGGTCCCGGGAAGCAGCGCAGCGATCCAGATGGCTGCGAGAGCAGAGGCTGACATCGATGGATAGAGGTCGCGTGTCGGCGATCCTCCTCTCGATGTGGGCACGGCGGGCGCCTTCGTCAACCGGCGCCGCCGACGACAAGCGCGTCAGTGAAAGTCGTGCGACACGTCGATCGCCGCGGCCCGGCCGCCGAGCGGCTCGAAGCCGTCGGCCTTGAGCGACACCACCCCGTCCTGATTTTGCACCACCCCGTCGATGATCAGCGCGCTGACGCCGAGGACGATCTGCCGGTGGCGCTCGAAGGTGTCGGGGGTGAGGATGGCGTTGGCGAAGCCGGTCTCGTCCTCCAGGGTGATGAAGACGAACCCCTTGGCGGTCCCCGGGCGCTGGCGGACGATCACCACGCCGGCCACGCGCGCGCGCCGGCCGCGCGCGACGCCGCCCAGATCGGCGGCGGGCGTGACCCCTTGCCGATCGAGCGCGGCGCGTAGGAAGGAGACCGGGTGCGCGCCGGTGGTGAGGCCGGTGCCGGCGTAGTCGGCGCCGAGCTCCTCCTCGGCCGACATCTCGGGGAGCGGCGAGGCCGGAGAACCTTCTTCTTCGGCGGCGGCGAACAGGGCCCCCGAGCGCCCCAGCGCCTCGACCTGCCAGAGCGCCGCTCGGCGCGTGCCGCCCAGCGCGGCCAGGGCCCCGATCTCCGCCAGCCGGGCCAGCTCCGTCTCGCCGGCGCCGGTGCGGCGCGCGAAGTCGCCGAGCGAGGCGAACGGCGCCGCCCGCCGCGCCGCCTCGACGCGCCGGCCGAGCGGCTCGCCGAGGCCGCTCACCGAGCGGAGGCCGAGCCGCACCGCGCGCCCGCCGTCCTCCAGATCGGCGAGCCACCCGGAGCAGGTGACGTCGATCGGGCGCACGGCGACGCCGTGGCGGGCGGCGTCGCCCACCAGCGTCGACGGGTGATAGAAGCCGAGCGGCCAGTTGTTGAGCAGCGCCGCCAGGAACGCCGCCGGGTGGTGCCGCTTGAGGTACGCCGAGGCGTAGGCGATGAGCGCGAACGACGCCGCGTGCGACTCGGGGAAGCCGTAGAGCGCGAACGACTTGATCCCCTGGACGATCTCCTCCTGCGCCGGGCCGGCGATGCCGTTCTTCGTCATCCCGGCGCGGAGATCCTCCTCGATGGCGTTCATCCGTTCGACCGAGCGCTTGAACCCCATCGCCCGGCGCAGCTCGTCGGCCTGTCCGCCCGAGAACCCCGCCGCCAGCATCGCCATCCGGATCAGCTGCTCCTGGAACAGCGGGATCCCCAGCGTCCGCGCCAGGACCGGCTCCAGCGAAGGGTGGGGATAGGTGACCTCCGCGCGCTTGGCCCGGCGTTCGAGGTAGGGATTCAGCATCTTCCCGACGATCGGACCGGGGCGGATGATCGCCACCTCGACGACCAGATCGTAGAAACATCGCGGCCGCATCCGCGGCAGCGTGGCCATCTGCGCGCGCGACTCGACCTGGAACACGCCGACGGTGTCGGCGGCGCACAGCATGTCGTAGACCGCCGGGTCGTCCGCCGGCAGGCGGGCGCAGTCGAGGTCGGGGCCCTGGTGACGCTTGACCAGCGGGAAGGCGTCGGCCAGCACCGCCATCATCCCCAGCCCCAGGAGGTCGACCTTGACCAGCCCCATGTCGGCGCAGTCGTCCTTGTCCCACTGCACGACCACCCGCCCCGGCATCGCCGCCGGTTCGAGCGGCACCACCTCGTCGAGTTGGCCGCCGCAGAGGACCATCCCCCCCGAGTGCTGGCCGAGGTGGCGCGGCAGGTTGAGGAGGCCGGTGGCCACGCGGGCGCAGAGGCGCGTCCGCCGCTCGCGCGCCGAGAAGCCCGCCAGCTCGAAGTAGTCGAGCAAGTCGCGCCCCTCGTCGGCGATCCAGCCCGGCAGGTGCCTGGAGACGCGGGAGAGCTGCTCCTCGGAGAACCCCAGCGCCCGCCCGGCGTCGCGCACCGCCATCCGCGGGCGGTAGGTGATCACGTTGGCGGTCATGGCGGCGCCGTGCCGGCCGTAGCTGGCGTAGACGTGCTGGATCATGGCCTCGCGCGCCTCGCCCGACGGCAGGTCGAGGTCGATGTCGGGCATCCGGTCGGCCATGTTGCCGGCGTTCGCCACCCGCTCCGGCGAGAGGAAGCGCTCGAACAGCAGGTCCATCTTCACCGGATCGATCGCGGTGATCCGCAGCAGGTAGCAGACCGCCGAGTTGGCCGCCGAGCCGCGCCCTTGGATCATGATGTTCCGCCGCCGGGCCTCCTCGACGATGTCCCACACCAGCAGGAAGTAGCCGGCCAGGTCGAGCCGCTCGATGATCGCCAGCTCGCTGGCGAGCTGCTCGCGCACCTTGGGGAGCAGGGGATCGCCCGGCGCGTAGCGGTGGCCGAGGCCGGCCTCGCAGAGCCGCCGCAGCAGGGACTGCTCGCTCTCGCCGTCGGGGACGGGGTACTTGGGGAAGGTGTAGCCGAGGTCGGTGAGCGAGAACGCGCACCGCTCGGCGATGGCGCGGGTGGCCTGGAGCGCCGTCGGGCGGTCGCGAAACAGCGCCGCCATCTCGCGCGGGGACTTGAGCCAGCGCTCGCCGTTCGGCAGCAGGCGGCGGCCGATCTCGTCGACGGAGCGCTTCTCGCGCGCGCAGGTGAGGACGTCGTGCACCATCCGCTGGCGCGGCGTCGCGTAGCGGACGTCGTTGGTGGCCACCACGCCCACGCCCAGCGCGGCCGCCTGCGCCGTCACCGCGCGCTCGCGGAACGCCTCGCGGGCGTCGAAGTGGCGCTGGATCTCGAGGTAGACGTTCTGCCGCCCGAACGCCGCCGCCAGCGCCGCCAGGTCGTCGCGCGGCGCCGCGCCGGCGAGCGCGATCAGCCCGCCGGCGTGCTCGGCGAGCAGCGCGCGGGTCGCCCGCGGCGGATCGGCCTTGCCCAGCCCCTCGCGGGCGCGCGTCAGCAGGCGGCAGAGGTTGCGGTAGCCGGCCGCGCTGGCCACCAGCAGGAGCAGCGGCGGCCCGTCGGCCAGCGTGACGTCCGCGCCATGGATCGGCCGCAGCCCCAGCC
>DASZVW010000576.1:0-2237 GCA_035546895.1 Polyangia bacterium | reverse complement strand
CCGCGCGCGCGCGCCGGCGGGGCCTCGGCCGCCGGCTGGTGGCGGCCGCCGCCGACTGGGCGCGCGCGCAGCGGGCCGTCGAGGTGGTGCTCACCACCTGGGCCGGCAACGCCGCCGCCGACGCCTTCTACGAGCGGCTCGGCTACCGCGTCCTCTCGCGCGTCCTGCACGCGCCGCTCTGAGCGGTCCGCTCAGGCGGCGGCTTGCTGGCTGGCGCGCCGGGCGGCCGCCGCGCGGCGCGCCCAGAGGAGATAGAGCAGCGGCGCGCCGAGCAGCGAGTAGGAGAGCGCGTGGCCGAACTTGCCGTCGGGGCCGAACTTCTCCGTGGCGTCGTGGAAGGCCTGCGTCCCCTGGATGACGCCGCTCTCGGCCAGCTCGTGGATCCCGTAAATGACGAGCTGGAGCAGGAACAGACCGAGAAAGAGCGCCGTCACCTTGAGGATCACCCCCAGGTTCAGCTTGCGCCCGTAGCGCGTCCACCCCCAGGCGGCCAGCGCGGCGCCCACCAGGCCCAGCCCCGCGCCCACCAGGACGAAGACCGCTTGCGCGTGGTCCTGCCTGGCGTTGAGCGCCAGCGCCTGGATGCCGACGTAGAAGACCGCCTCCAGCCCCTCGCGCGTGACCAGCAGCGCGGTCACCAGCGCCACGCCGGCGATCGCCCGCGCCGACGGCGTGGTGCCGTCGCCGGCCATCCGCTCGACGCGCGTCTCGATCTCCGCCTTCATGTGGCGCCCGCTGCGCACCATCTGCACCAGCAGCACCCCCACCACGACCGCCCCCGCCAGCGCGGCGATCCCTTCGTAGAGCGGCTGGTTGGGGACCGCCAGCCAGAGCCGGGCCCCCACCGTGCAGGTGACCAGCGAGATGGCCAGCCCGAGCTTCACGCCGCGCACCAAGCCGGGGCGCTGGCTCTTCTTGAGATAGGCCACCACCACCCCGACGATCAGGAACGATTCGATCCCCTCGCGGAAGGTGACCAGCAGCGCCTGAAGCATGTTCCGGGCGGACTATAGCACCCTGATTTTGCGCTTCATTCTCAATTCGCCGCCCCGGCGGCCGCGCGCGCGCGTGCTACTGTGCGGCGGAGGAGATCGCATGCGACGAACGACGGTGATCGCGGCGCTGGGGCTGGCGCTGCTCGGGGCGGCGCCGGCGCGCGCCGACGAGGCCGCCGGGCACTACAACCTGGCGCTCCAGTACAAGCGCGAGGGGAAGGTCCCGCAGGCGATCGGCGAGTGCCAGACGGCGGTCAAGCTGCGCCCCGACTACGCGGCGGCGCACTTCACGCTCGGCAACCTCTACCGCGCGCAGGGGGACTACGGGCGGGCGGCCGGCGAGTACGAGACGACGGTGAAGCTGCAGCCCAAGGACGCCGACGCCCACGCCAACCTGGGGGCCGCCTACGCGCGGCTCAAGCGGCTCGACGACGGGATCCGCGAGCTGGAGACGGCGGTCGACCTCAAGCCCGACAGCTACGAGGCGCAGCTCTCGCTGGGGTTCGCCTACAAGCAGCAGGGGGACTACAAGCGCGCCATCGGCCACCTGGAGAAGGCGACGCAGCTCAAGCCGGACGAGGCCCAGGGGTGGGCCAACCTGGGGGTCGCCAAGTCGAAGGCGGACGACAAGGACGGGGCGATCGCGGCGCTCAAGAAGGCGCTCACGCTCAAGCCGGACGACGCGGAGCTGCACTTCGACTTGGGGGCGGTCTACCGGCGGCAGCGGAACACCGACGCGGCGATCGCGGAGTACCAGGCCGCGATACAGAAGAACCCGCGGCTGGCCAAGGCGTACTACGACCTGGGGATCATGTACTCGCTGGAGCGGAAGAACGCGGAGGCGCGGGGGGCGTTCGAGAAGTTCCTCGAGCTCGGGGCCAACGAGGACCCGGGGGCGCGCAAGGACGCGGAGGAGCGGCTCAAGCCCTTGAAGGGCGCCGCCGACGAGCCGGCGGCGCACGGCAAGTAGTAGCGCTAGCGCCCGGACACCTGACTGACCTTCTAAGTGGGGCGGCGGTGCGGGCGCGGAGCGGGTCCTGCCGCTGCGGGACCCCTCCCCACCGAGGCTTTTCGGCGGGACCGGGGCATCCGGGCGGGGGGTTGCTCGGCGAACTCTCCATTGGCCACGTGGCACTTGGCCGTCGCCGAAAAACCTCGTCGGGTCCCCTCCCTCCGCGTCACCCGCTCCGCGCCCTCCGCTCCGCCGACAGGTCGCGCCCCCTCGTCCCGGTTGGAATCTGG
>DASZVW010000575.1:0-5430 GCA_035546895.1 Polyangia bacterium | reverse complement strand
CCCCCGCGCCGCTTGACGGCGGCCAGGCCCCGCGCGCCGTCGGCGTTGCCGCCCGAGAGGACCACCCCCACCAGCCCCTCGCGGTAGGCGTCGGCGGCCGACTCGAACAGCACGTCGATGGCCGGGCGAGAGAAGTTCACCGCCTCGTCGGCCGAGAGGGCGAAGGTGCGCGTCCCCTCCACCAGCAGGTGGTAGTTGGGCGGCGCGACGTAGACCGTCCCGCCCGCGATCGGCTCCTTGTCCTCCGCCTCGCGCACGGGCAGCGCCGTCCAGGCGCCCAGCACCGCCGCCAGCCGGCTCGGCCGCTGGGGCGGCAGGTGGACCACGATCGCCACCGGGATCAGCGCCCGCACCGGCAGCGCCGGCAGGAGCACGGAGAGCGCCTCCAGCGACCCGGTCGAGCCCCCCATCACGATCGCCTCGATCTGCTTGGCCGCCATCGCGTCACAGGAGTTGGTAGAGCCGCTCCTCGGGGACCAGCTCCCGGAAGGCTGCCGCCTGGCCGGAGAATCTCAAGGTCTCTTTGTTGCCGAGCCCGAGGAAACCGCGCCGGCAGAGCGACTCGCGCAGGAGGCCGAGCGCGCGCTCCTGCAGCCGGCGGTCGAAGTAGATGAGCACGTTGCGGCAGGAGACGAGCTGCACCTCGGCGAAGGCGCTGTCGGTCGCCAGGCTGTGGTCGGAGAAGAGGATCGACCGCTTGAGGCGGCGGTCGAGCACCGCCGAGGCGTAGCGCGCGGTGTAGTAGTCGGAGAGCGATCCCTTGCCGCCCGCCGCCAGGTAGTTCTCGCTGAAGCGCGGGAACCGCTCGACGTCGTAGATCCCCTCCTCGGCGACGCGCAGCGACTCGGGGTTGATGTCGGTGGCGTAGATGAGCGTCCGCTCGAGCAGCCCCGCCTCGGCCAGCAGGATGGCCAGCGAGTACGCCTCCTCGCCGGTCGCGCACCCCGCCACCCAGAGCTTGAGCGAGGGGTAGGTCTCGAGGTAGGGGACGATCTTCTCGCGGATGGCGCGGAAGTAGCCTGGGTCGCGGAAGAGATCGCTCACCTGCACGGTCAGGTAGCGCAGCAGGCCGGTGAAGACCTTGGGCTCCCCGAGCACGCGCGCCTCCAGCGCGGGGAGGTCGGCGCACTGGAACTGGGACAGGGCGGCCTGCACCCGGCGCTTGAGTGAGGCGACCGCGTAGCTGCGGAAGTCGTAGTGGTAGCGGTGGAAGACGGCGTCGAGCAGGTGCTCGAGCTCGCGGTCGTCGGCGCCCGCCTCCTCGATCATTTGGGGATCCAGACCCGCGCCAGCGACAGCAGCTTGTCGACGTCGAGCGGCTTGGCGATGTAGTCGTTGGCCCCCGCGGCCAGGCACTGCTCGCGGTCGTCGGCCATCGCCTTGGCGGTGAGCGCGATGATGGGCACGCCCGACTGCTCGGGGAGCTTGCGGATGATCCGGGTGGCCTCCAGGCCGTCCATCTCCGGCATCATCACGTCCATGAGCACCAGGTCGACGCCCGGCTTCTCCTTGAGGTGGTCGACCGCCTCGCGGCCGTTGCGCGCGATCTCCACCTTGGCGCCGCGCGGCTCGAGCACGCTGGAGAGGGCGTAGATGTTGCGCACGTCGTCCTCCACCACCAGCACCCGCCGCCCCTCGAACACCGCCTCGCGGTGGCGGGCGTCCTTGAGCATCCGCTGCCGATCGGCCGGCAGCTCGGACTCCACCTGGTGCAGGAACAGCGTCACCTCGTCGAGCAGCCGCTCCGGCGAGCGCGCCCCCTTGATGATGATCGAGCTCGACAGCCGCCGCAGCGCCTGCTCCTCGGCGCGCGACAGCGAGCGCCCGGTGTAGACGATCACCGGCGGGAAGGCGTAGCGCTCGCTCTTGGACATCTCCTCGAGGAGCTCGTAGCCGCTCCGGTCCGGCAGCGTGAGGTCGAGGACCACGCAGTCGAAGGTCGACTTCTCCAGCGCCTCCAGCGCCGCCGCCGCGGTCCCCACGCCGACCGTCTCCACGTCGCGCCCGGCGAGCAGCCGCCCGGTGCTGTCGCGCGCCACCTCGTCGTCCTCGACGATCAGGATCCGCCGCAGCCGCTGGGTGAACTTGGTCTCCAGCCGCCGGAGCGCCTCCACCAGCTCCTCGCGCTTGACCGGCTTGATGGCGTAGCCGGCGGCCCCCATCTCCAGCGCCGTCTGGGTGTAGTCGGAGACCGAGGCGATGTGGACCGGGATGTGCCGGGTCGACGAGCGGTGCTTGAGCGCGTCGAGCACCGAGAGCCCCGAGCGGTCGGGCAGGCTCACGTCGAGCACGATGGCGCTCGGCCGGTGGCGCTCGGCCATCGCCAGCCCCTGCTCGCCGGTCGTCGCCACCATCGACTGGAACTCGAGGTCGCGCGCCAGGTCCTGCAGGACGGCGGCGAAGGCCGGGTCGTCCTCGATGATCAGGATCAGCCGCTCGCCGGCGGGGGCCTCCGCGCCCGGCGGCTCGACGGGCGGCGCGGCCGGCGGGCGGGACCGGCGCCGCTCGGCGAGGCCGTTCGCTTCGACGCCGTTGCCGCCGACGCCGTTCGCGGCGTGGTGAGCGGCCTGCGCCGGCAGCCGCTCGGGGACCAGCAGCGTGAAGGTGCTCCCGCGCCCGGGCGCGCTGTCGAGCGTCAGCTCGCCCCCCAGGAGCTGCGCCAGGTCGCGCGAGATCGAGAGCCCCAGCCCCGTCCCCCCGTACTTCCGGTTGGTGGCGCCGTCGGCCTGCCGGAACGCCTCGAAGATCGCCTGGTGCTGCTCGCGCGGGATGCCGATGCCGGTGTCCTTGACGGCGAAGGCGACGCGGCCGCCCGGCGCGCGGCGGACGCGCAGCTCCACGCCGCCCCGCTCGGTGAACTTGAGCGCGTTCGAGAGCAGGTTCTTCACCACCTGCTGCAGGCGCGTCGGATCGGTGAACACCGTCGCCGGCAGGTCGGGCTCCAGCACCGCCTGCAGCTCGATCCCTTTGTCCTGCGCCACCGGGCGGAAGACGTCGACCAGCTCGTCGCGGAACCGCGCGAGCGGCACCTCCTCCGGCCGGACCTCCAGCTTCCCCGCCTCGATCTTGGAGAGGTCGAGGATGTCGTTGATCAGGAGCAGCAGGTCGTTCCCCGCCGCGTAGATGGTCTCCGCGAACTTGATCTGGTCGTCGTTGAGGTTCCCGTCCCGGTTCTCGGCCAGGAGCTTGGCCAGGATCAGCGAGCTGTTGAGCGGCGTGCGCAGCTCGTGCGACATGTTGGCGAGGAACTCGGACTTGTAGGCGCTGGCGCGCTGGAGCTCCGCCTGGGCCCGCTCGAGCCCGTCTCGCTGGGCGGCCAGCGCCCGCGTCTGCTCCTCGAGGTGCGCGTTGATCTGCTCCAGCTCGACCTGCTGGTTCTCCAGCCGCGCCTGCGACTCCTGCAGCGCCCGGGTCGACTGCTCGAGCTCCTCGTTCTGGACCCGCAGCTCCTCCTGCTGCGTCTGCAGCTCCTCGGCCTGCCGCTGTGTCTCCTCCAGCGCGTTGCGCAGGTCGGCCCGGTCCTTGGTGGCCCGCAGCGCCAGCCCGACCGGCTCGGCGACGAGCGCCAGCAGCTCGCGGTCGTACGAGCGCATCGGGTGCAGGAAGCCGAGCTCGATGGCGCCGTTCGGCGCGCCGTCGGCGGTGACCGGGGCGACCACCAGGTGGCGCGCGGCGCTCTTCCCCAACCCCGAGCTGACCGGGAAGAAGTCGCCCGGCACCTCCCGCACCTCGATGGTCTTGTTCTCTTCGAACGCCTGCCGGGTGATCCCCGCCGGCTGGCGCGT
This sequence comes from Polyangia bacterium, assembly GCA_035546895.1. GTDB lineage: Bacteria > Myxococcota_A > Polyangia > Fen-1088 > Fen-1088 > JADGRB01. The sequence continues at coordinate 1,645 of DASZVW010000575.1, read as the reverse complement.
CCCCGCCCCCTCCGGCAGCGCGTAGCCCCCCACCCGCTCGAGCGCCCCCTTCGAGGGGGTGAAGTAGACCGCCCCCACCTGGGCGTCGAGGTAGCCGCCCAGGAAGCGCGCGATCCGCTCCCCCAGCTCGGCGGTCTCGGTGATCCCTTGCATGGCCGCCGCCATCCCGCTCTGGCCGGCGCGCAGCCACCCCTGGACCCGCTGCGCGAAGAAGTCGCGCGACGAGAACACCGCCGCGGCGCCGATGAGGAACAGCAGCAGCACCGAGCCCCCGGCGATCACCTCGACCACCAGCGTCGACCCCGCGCCCACCTCCGCGGTCCGCTCTTCATAGAGCTTCCGCTCCGCCTCCTTCATCCCGGCGATGCCGGCGCGGATGTCCTCCATCGCCTGCTTCCCGCGGTCAGTCTTGATGCGCGCCAGCGCGGCCTCGAGCCCCGACGCCCGACGAACGTCGATGCTCTGCTGCAGCTCGGCCATCTTGGCCCGCCCGAACCGCTCGACGGCGTCGAAGCGCGCCACCTGGGCCGGCCGGTCGGCGATGGCCGCGCGCAGCCGGGCCAGCTCGTCATCGAGCGTCGCGCGGGCGCGCTCGTACGGCTCGAGGTACCGTTCGTCGCCCGTCAGCACGAACCCGCGCTGCCCCGTCTCCGCGTCCTGGAAGGTGGAGAGCAGCACCTCGAGCTGCTCCGTCACGTCGAGCGTGTGCGACACCAGGCGCGCGCTCTCCGCCCGCTGCTGGAACGCCCGGTAGGAGACGAACGCGATCACGAACACCGCCAGCGTGGCCAGGACGAACCCCGCCTGCGTCCGCGCCGGGAGCGACGACCTCAGGAAGCCGACAGCCAGCCGATCCCGCGGGACGGTCCCGCTCCCGCGTTCTTCTCTCGCGCCGGCCATGAGCCGGCGTGAACGTAAGACCGCGATAGGGGAAAGTCGTAAAAATCGTCACGCTCCGCGGCCAAGGTTCGCCGCGCCAACGGCCGGAACCGCGGGCGACAGGTCCGCCAGGTTCCTGGAACGCTCTCCGGGCCGCGGCGCGCGACCTCGGCGGCTACCGCGGGCGGCGGATCTCGCCGTGGGGCGCGCCGACAATCTCGACGCCGGGGATCGCGGCCCGCCACGGCCGACGCGGACACGGGCGTGCCCGTCACGTCGAGACGCCTGAGGTGACGGAGCTGCAGCAACGGGCGCCGCCAGCGCTCCAGGCTCTCGGGAACCACGTTCACGACCTCGACGACCGCCGCGTCGGGCGCGAGCGCCAGCCCACAAAACAAGATCGTGGCGGGAATCATCGCCTCGAGCGTATCGATGGTACGCTCGGGAGCGCCAGAGTCACGGCGTCTGCCCCGGGCGTGGCGCCGGACACAAATCCCCCGCGGGGCAGCGGATCTCGAGAAAAGTGACCCGCGGGCGGGCAATACCGCAACCCTTTACCTCGAAGCTCACCACAGCCGGAGGACTGATGAACGCGCTGCGCAGATCCCTCTTCGTCGCCGTCCTGGTCTACGGCGGCCTCTACCTGGTCGGATGTGGCTCGAGCGGTTCCTCGCCCGACGATGCCGGGAGCGGCGGCGGCAGCGCCGGCGCCACCGGATCGGGCGGCGCGGCGACCGGCGGCGCGACCGGCAACGGCGGCCAGGCG
>DASZVW010000574.1:0-6621 GCA_035546895.1 Polyangia bacterium | reverse complement strand
GGGCAGGTTCTATATCGGGCACCGTCAGAGACGAAAGCACCAGCCTTCCGGTTTCCGGAGTACAGGTCTCTGCGTGGAGAGAAGCGAGCCCTATCGAAAGCCTGGGCAGCGTCGACTTCACCGATGCCGGAGGGCGCTACGAAATCTCGGGCCTGCCGGAAGCCGACTACATCATCCAGTTTTCACCAAGTGGCCAGAACTATGTTCCGGAGTACTACGAAAACAAAGACTCCAACCTAGACGCGGATCCGGTGCATCTCGGTCAAGGCGAATCGCGGACGATCGACGTGAGTCTTACCGTGGGAGGCCGTATCACCGGTCAGGTGGTGAGCGCTGTCGGAGGGATCCCGCTCGAAGGCGTGTTCGTATGCGCTGGGTCTCCCGAAGATGAACAAGGAGGTTGCAGCGAGTCGGGAGCAGATGGCACCTATGTGGTTCAGGGCTTGCCCACCAACTCATATGTCGTCGACTTTTCCCCCGATTGGGGACTTAACTACTTCGCGCGCTGGTATGGAGGGACGACGGAACGCAGGCATGCGACGGTCGTTCCCGTGACGGCAGGCATGACGGCGAGCGGGATCAATGAAGGCCTTCTCGAATCGGCCGGGGTGAGCGGCACGCTGACCGACGGCGCAACCGGGGAACCTGTGAGCCGCGTCGAAGTGTGCGCGATCGAAATTGGAGGCGAGGAATTCCCGCGCTGCAGCGAAACCAAAGCGGATGGGCATTACCTCGTCGGGGGAATGGAAACGGGGAGCTACCAGCTCGTGTTTTCGCCGGAAACGAGACGCGATATGCCCGAAAGCCAGGAAGAGGAAGACGGCTACTTCGCCCAGTACTACGAGGGAGCGACGACGCGGAAAGACGCCCTCTCGATTCTCCTGACTGCGCCGGGGCTGAGAACCGGGGTCGATGCGGTGCTGATCCCTAAGCATCCGCGCCCGCCCGCCCAGGCCATCGGCCCTCCTAATCCGCATGGATCGCCCCTGGGCCCCCCGGCCGTTAGAAGCAAGACCTTTCTGGGGCGAGGTCGATCGAAAGTCCACAAGCGGATGGCGACCTTTTGGTTCCATGCCTCGCGAACGGGCGTTGGGTTTCGATGCGGCCTAGACGGTCATCGGCCCGTCCCCTGCAGCTCCCCCGTGAAATTCTCAGGCCTGTCTTATGGCCAGCACCACCTGGAGGTTCGGGCTGATGCCGCGGCCGGGCCGGTTGTCCCGTCGCGGGGCCTTCGGTGGACGTTCTACATCAAGCCGTATCGAAGTTCGCACTAGCTGGATCGGGGAGGGCGGGCCGCTCAAGCCGTTCGGCTTTGGGACCCGCGGGACCGATCCGCCGAGCGACGTAGCATCAACTCAATGACCTCCAAGCCCAAGGTGGAGGTGGCGCGGGAGCACCTGAGTAAGGCTCAGGAAGAGGCGGCTGCGGGCGACCTGCGGGACACGGTGCAGTGGAGTTTTGCCAGCCTCGAGGCTGCAATCGACGCGCTGGCGGAGAAGCACGGGATCACGATCGGCGAACAGCATTGGAGGCGCCGGGACGCCGCGACCCAGCTACACGGCATGGGAGTGCTACCGAGGGACCTCTCCGACCTGCATCAGCTGCTCAATGAGGAGCGCAAGGCGATGTTCTACGAGGGAGAGGATCCCGACCTCGGCGAGCTGACCATCGAAGATGTGATCAGAGAGGTTGAAACCGCGGTCCGAATGGCCGAGGCTGAATCGGAATGACGACGATGACGAGGACTTGGCAGCAACTGGCTCCCCGGAGAGGGGCCATTTCTGAGCTTGCGCCTGGGGACCCTGACGCTTGGGCGGCGAGGTTGCGGTTTGACCAAGAGCGCGCCGTGTCCAATCAGTCGGCAGAGCTGGCGGCGATCACCGAAGTGGCGATCGAGCGTGCGCGGGACGCCGGCGCCGCGGCGATGGTCCTCTCTGGCTCGACCGCGCGCGGGCGGCGAACGCGGGTGAGTGACCTCGACTACCACGTCATCGGCGCGACCTCGTTGCGCGTGACGGATTTGCCCGCGGACATCGACCTCTACGCCGATGACGTTCATCGCTTCTGGACGAAGCTGCGGAAGGGAGACGACTTCGCCCATTGGTCGGTCTGGTATGGCTGCGTGCTGTTCGACTCCGGCGTCATCCGCGAGGCAGCGACCTATGTGGCCGAGCAGGACGCATGGCCCGACCCCGACCGCAAGCTCCGGCAGGCCCGCAACGCGTTGGACTTCGCGGACCAGATTGCCGAGAGCGGCGACTACGGTGCGGCCCTGGAGCAAACGAGGGGGGCGCTTTCGCTCGTCGCGCGATGGAGCCTGTTGTCGAGCGGTGTCTTCCCTCTCGCGCGCGACGAGCTCGCGGGCCAGTTGGAGCATATGGGGCAGGCGAGGCTCGCAGTCGACCTACGGCGCTCGATTCGGGAGCGTCCTTCTCTCGATGATTTGCGAAATGGGCTCATTCACGCCCGGACGATCACTTGTGCGACCGCCGGCGCAGCTGTTTGACGCGCGGCGGCAGTCTCATCTCAGTCACTTCGCTGCGGATCCTGCCCCTCAAGCCACTCGTCCCGGCGTAGATGCCGACCCGGGTCTGCGTCCTCGGCGGCTATGTTGTGGCCGTGAGGCGCGAGACCCATGACGGTGTGGCCGGGTACCGATTTGAGACTCTCGACTCGGCCGGACTCGACGTGGTGGTTACGACGCGCCTCGGTGGAACCAGCGTCGCTCCGTACGAGTCGCTGAACCTCGGCCTTAGGGTCGGTGATGACCCAGGGGCGGTGGCCGAGAACCGTCGGCGCGCCTTCGCGGCCTTCGACCTCGACCTCGTGCGCTCAGTCTGGTGCAGGCAGGTGCACGCCGACAAAGTCGTCGTGGTCGGCGAGGAGGACGCGGGCCGCGGCGCCTTGGGCGAGGAGGACATCGTCGCCGATGCCGACGCCCTGGTCACGGATTCCGTCGGTCTGGTGCTCTGTGTGACCCTGGCCGACTGCGTCCCGGTCGTCCTCCACGATGCCCGCCGCCGGGTTCTCGGCCTCGCTCACGCGGGGTGGGGTGGGACCGTCTCGCGCATCGCCTCGCAGACGGTCGAGGTAATGCGCCGGCACTTCGATGTCGACGCCAACGACCTGACTGCAGCCATCGGCCCCTCGATCGGGCCCGCCCGCTACGAAGTCGGTGAAGAGGTGCTGGTTCGTGCGCGCGAGCGTTTCGGCGCCGACGTGGTGAGCTTCAGCCGGTCGTTGCCGCAGGAGGGGAAGGCGCTCTTCGACCTTTGGACCGCCAACCGGATCGATCTCGAATCGGCTGGAGTGCCGGCCTCACAGATCGAGGTCGCTGCGATCTCGACCGACGAGCACCTGGACGACTTCTACTCGCACCGGGTCGAGGGGAAGACCGGCAGGTTCATCGCCGCAGCAGCTCTTCGGCCGCACTGATCACCGACGAAAGCCGGTCGTCGGGGAGCAGCAGCGATTCCTCGGGGGTGTCGGGAAAGCACTCGAACTGGGCGATCCCGGTGCCGTCGGCATCCAGGACGCAGAGGCTGATGTCTTCCCCCTTCGGCCCCGGGCGCCTAAGGTCGACCGGGCGGCCCTGGTGCTTTCGGTTGCATCGGTGATAGGCGAGGGCGGCGTTGTAGAGGATCGGTATCCGCCTGCCGGTGCGAAGCCCCTTCTGGCCTTCGCGTTCGGCGTTGATCTCAAGCAGGTAGGGATTCAGGAGCGTTCCCACCCGCAGGAGCGGCAGGTGGTACTGCTGCAGTGCGCTCCGCAGCTCCAGCCCGTCGACGACGTACTGGGCGACGTCGTTACAGGCGTTGATCACCCTCTTGGCGACGGCTTCCTGCTCCTTCGTCAAATCAGCGCGGGTGGCCCAGGTGGTCAGCCGGGGGTCGGGCGGCGCGTCCGGGCGCAGCTTGCGCATCGTCTCGAAGAGTGAGTCGTGGAGGGGGAACTCCATGAAGATCTGGCGCCGGGCTTGCTCGGACTCCTTGAAGCGTTCCTGAAAGAGCATCGTCGCCGTGCTCCGCTGAGCCTTGACCTGGGCCTGCAGGTCCTTGTTGCCCAGTTTCAGCTGGCGGATGACGAAGCCGAGCGTGACCAGCGTGCCGATCGCGGCGGTGATCCCGGCGATCGCCGCCGCGTCGGAGAGGTGAAGCGCGGCGGTGATCACGCGGCGGAAGATTAGGAAATCTAGTGGCGTTAATCAAATACAGTTTCGGTACACAAATGAAAGAGGAGACGCAGGTGGGACTGTTCGCGAAGCGCTCGCCCAAGGTAGTCGACGGTTCGCTACCTGACGGCCCGTGGCTGGGGGAGAGTCGGGAGATGTTCAAGGCGACGATCGAGCCTTATTACGGCTCCCCCGAGACCATGGCCAAAGGAGCCGAGGACCGACGCTTTCTCGCCGACTACGGCACCGCCCTCTTCTTCTATGCCAAGAGCATCGACATGCTCCATACCGCCTACGGCTTCTCCGGCATGGGGCGCCGTCGCCCCTCCGGGACCGACGCCCCGATCGTCGAGGGCTACGCCGAAACGCTCGGATACGTGATGGAGCTGCATCCGCAGGCACCGATCGACGAGTGCGTCCGCGAAGTCACCCACCGCCTCCGCTCGATTTCGACCGAATGCGACCGGGTCGGTCTGCCTTCGGACCTTTATCGCGCTGGCCTAGACCGGATCGCGCAGATCGCCCCGCATGTTCCCGTCGATGACATCTTCTGGACCTGAGGAGGGCTGTCGGCCAACTCACCCCAACGTCTCAGCCGCACTTCGTCGCGCTCGTCTGATTCCGCGCGACGTGTCCGCCTAGTACGACGCGGTTGGCCAGTCCCGAGGACGCTTAAGAGACAGGCTGCGTGTCTCATTTCAGTCACATCGCTCCCGCTAACGCGCTCCCTACGCCAAGGACATTCGTCCTTTCAAGCCGAAGGTCGCCAGTTCGAATCTGGTCGGGCGCATTACCAAACCGCACTGCAGAGCCGAAAACCAACCTTTCCGTCGCCCAAACGTCGTCGGTCTGCGACCGGGATCGACATCGGACCCCAGACATGGCGGCGGCCCGCCTTTCGCGGCGTCTCCTTCCCTTCAGGCGCGATTTCGGGACCGGGCCCTAAGCGACGTCTCGTGATGTCGATCGAACCGCCGCGCTCCTGGGTGCGATCCAGGCTCGTGCACAGGTGAGCCGTGATTCACGAGGTGCTGATTTGCAGGGAAAAACAGGACGATACGATGCTGGGGTCGAGCCGAATTCCGGCCGGATATGCGGCGATATACACGCGGATGTGCGGCGATTCGGGTACGAACCGCCATTGGGGCGCGCAGAGCCCGCCAGGACTCAGTGTCCGTCACCTGGAACTCGCAGGGGGCGGGGCCGCGGCAGGGTCTCAGAAGGTCGGCGGGGAGATCACCGAGACGACCGTCGCCGGTGAGTCGGAGCGGTTCTCGATCCAGTGCTCGAAGTTGGAGTCCCAGGTGATCGTGTCGCCGGCGCCCAGGACGAACTGCTCGCCGTCGTGGAAGGCGTAGATCTCGCCGTCGACGACGATCGTCGACTCTTCGCCGACGTGCCGCGCCGGCTCGTCGGGGATGCGGGAGTGGGGCGGGAACTCGAAGCGGACGATCTCGACTTTGCGGGTCGATACGTCGGGGACCATCAGTTCGTAGGTCATCTCCGAGTCGGGCCCCTTGAGCAGCTTGCGCGAGTCGGCGCGGACGACGAGTCGTTCACCGCGTCGGTTGAAGCTGTCCGAGGCGCCGCTCTCGCCGCCGCCGAAGAGAGCCGCCACCGGCACGTCAAGGACCTTGGCGATCCGGCGCAGCGAGGCCAGCGAGGGCTCGGCGACCCCGCGCTCGACCTGGGAGACCAGCGAGGGCGACACCCCCGCGCCCTGGGCCAGCGTGTTGATGGTCATCTCGGCGTCGGTACGCAGAGAGCGGATGTTGGCGCCGAGCTCGATGCGGTTGGCCGCGTCGTCGTCAGCCTCATGGGCGCCCTGACCGGCCGTTCCTGACTCGAGGGCCACCGTTTCCCTTTCAACCAAGCTGCACGTCGGCTCCATGAGCCGACAACTGTCGTGCGCATTTTCTCATCGGCGGCAGAGTATCGAACGCCATAGCCGACCAGAAGCCGAGGAAGTGGTTCAATCACATTGTTGCCCTTGACAGCCTCGCAACAATCTGGTTAATGTCGTGTAGGTAAATCATTAACCGGTTAGGAGGCACCCGCTTCCGACCCGGTTGCCGAACTCCCGCCGCTTTGACCGAGCACAGACCCCTTCACGACTGGCACCTCGAGGATCGCTACGGCGCGACGACGGGGCACGGCCTGCTCACCGGCCTGCAGGCGGTCGCCCGGGCGCCGCTCGACCAGCGCCGGCGCGATCGGGCGGCAGGGCGCAATACCGCTGCTTACGTCTCCGGCTATCCCGGTTCCCCGCTTGCGGGCCTCGACCTCGAGCTGCATCGCCGGCGCCGGCTGCTCGAGCAGGAGGGCGTCGTCCACCAGCCCGGCCTGAACGAGGAGCTGGCGGCGACCGCGGTGCAGGGGACGCAGCTGATCGACGCGGTCGAGGCCACGGTCGAAGGGGTGACCGGCTACTGGTACGGCAAGGCGCCCGG
>DASZVW010000573.1:0-3755 GCA_035546895.1 Polyangia bacterium | reverse complement strand
AGGGGCCGAGCGACAAGCGCACGCTCTGGGTGCTGCGCGGCGGGCAGCCGCAGCAGATCCCGATCCGGATCGGCCTCTCCGACGGGAGCACCACCGAGGTCGCCGAGGGGGACCTGCACGAGGGGGACAAGGTGATCGTCGACGCCTCCACCCCGGATTCGCCGGAGGGGTCGTCGGCCAATCACGGAGGTCTGCGGCGCTTGTTCTAGCGCCCGCGCGGACGAACCCACGGCGATGGCGCTCATCGAGCTGGCAGGCGTCTCCAAGGTCTACCGGATGGGGGACGTCGAGGTGCACGCGCTGCGCGAGGTGTCGTTCGCGGTCGAGGAGCGCGACTTCGTGGCCGTGATGGGGTCGTCGGGCTCGGGGAAGTCGACGCTGATGAACATCATCGGCTGCCTCGACCGCCCCACCGCCGGCACCTACCGGCTGGACGGGCACGAGGTGTCGCGGCTCGACAGGCGCGAGCTGGCGCGGGTGCGCAACCAGACGCTGGGGTTCGTGTTCCAGAGCTTCAACCTCCTCTCGCGCACCTCGGCGCTGGAGAACGTCGAGCTGCCGTTGCTCTACGGCGGCGTGCCGGCGCGCCAGCGGCACGCGCGGGCCAGCGAGGCGCTGGCGCGGGTCGGGCTGGCCGAGCGGGCGCACCACCACTCGAACCAGATGTCGGGCGGCCAGCAGCAGCGGGTGGCGGTGGCGCGCGCGCTGGTCACCCGGCCGCGCCTCATCGTCGCCGACGAGCCGACCGGGAACCTCGACTCGCGCACCACCATCGAGATCATGGCGCTGTTTCAAGAGCTGGCCGCCACCGGGATCACCGTCCTGCTGGTCACCCACGAGCCGGACGTGGCCGCCTACGCCTCGCGGGTGGTGGTGATGCGCGACGGGCGCGTCCGCACCGACACCCGGCAGGCGGGGCGGCGGGCGGCCGACGACCTGGCGGCGGCGCCGTCGGTCGACGAGGCGCCGCACGAGGCCTCCGCGTGATCCCGCTCGAGACCTTCCGCGTCGCGCTGCGGGCGCTGCTGCGCAACAAGATGCGCTCCTTCCTGACGGTCCTGGGGATCATCATCGGCGTGGGGGCGGTGATCGCCATGGTGGCCATCGGCGAGGGAGCCAAGGCGCAGGTGGAGGCCTCGTTCGCCTCCATGGGGTCGAACCTGCTCATCGTGCTGCCGGGGAGCACCACCTCGGGCGGCGCCCGCGGCGGCTTCGGCAGCATGCCGACGCTCACCTGGGACGACCTGCGCGCCATCCAGCGCGAGGCGCCCGCGGTCCGCTACGCGGCGGTGCAGCTCCGCTCCAGCGCGCAGCTCATGAGCGACGACCAGAACTGGGCCACCCAGGTGAACGGCACCTCGCCCGACTATTTCCGGATCCGCAACTGGAAGGCCGACCATGGGCGGTTGCTGCTTGACTCGGACGTCGAGTCGTCGGCCAAGGTGGTGGTGCTGGGGGCCACGGTGGTCGACAAGCTCTACGGCGCCGTCGACCCGCTCGGCCAGACGGTGCGGATCAAGAACATCCCCTTCGAGGTGGTCGGCGTGATGGAGAAGAAGGGGCAGTCGCCGACCGGGCAGGACTACGACGACTGCGCCTTCGTCCCCCAGACCACCTTCATGACCAAGATCCAAGGCGGGCTGCAGAAGTTCATCTCGGGGACCATCTTCCTGGGCGCCACCTCGACCGACGCCACCGACCGCGCGCAGCAGCAGGTGACCGATCTGCTGCGCGACCGCCACCACCTGGACAACGGCGCCGACGACGACTTTTCGATCCGCAACCTGACCGAGATGGCCAACGCGCAGGCGGAGGGGACGCGCACGCTGACCACGCTCCTGGCCAGCATCGCCGGCGTGTCGCTGCTGGTGGGGGGGATCGGGATCATGAACATCATGTTGGTCAGCGTGACCGAGCGGACGCGCGAGATCGGGGTGCGGATGGCGGTGGGGGCCACGCCCACCAACATCCTGCTGCAGTTCCTGGTCGAGGCGCTCACGCTGGCGGTGGCGGGCGGGATGGTCGGCGTGGCGCTGGGGATCTTCACGGCCGGGCGGCTGGCGGCAAAGTTCGGCTGGCCGACGCTGGTGCGCCCCGACATCGTGGTGGTCTCGGTCTGCTTCAGCGGCCTGGTGGGCGTGGTGTTCGGCCTCTACCCGGCGCGCAAGGCCTCGCAGCTCGATCCGATCGACGCCCTCCGCTACGAGTGACGACCATGACCAAGCCCCTCGCGTTCGCGCTCCCCGTCCTGGCGGCCTTGGCCGCGGCCCCGGCGCGCGCGGCCGACGCGCCGCCCGACCGGGTGATGAACGCGCCGGTGGTCACGCTGGCCGAAGCGTTGCGGGCGGCGCGGGCGCACCAGCCGACGCTCGACCTCGCGCGCGGCAACGCGGTCACCGCGCGGGGCCTGGCCGACCAGGCGCGCGGCGCGCTGCTGCCGCAGCTCTCGGGCGCGGTGACCTACACGCGGGCGACCACCAACTTCGTGCCGCAGCCGGGCGGCACCACGCCCAACGGCATGCAGGCGGCGTCGTCGTCCTTTGCCACCGTCCCGCTGTGGGTGGCGCGGCTCTCGGCCAGCCAGCTCCTCTACGACTTCGGCGAGTCGATCAACCGCTGGCAGTCGGCCAAGGTGGCCGCCGACGCCGTCGACGAGACGCTGCGCACGACGGCGGCGCAGGTCGACTTCGGCGCGCGGTCGGCCTTCTTCACCGCGCGCGCGGCCAAGGACCTGGTCGGCGTCGCGCGCGAGACCCTGGCCAACCAGGAGAAGCACCTGGCGCAGGTGCAGGGCTTCGTCGAGGTGGGGACCCACCCGGAGATCGACCTGACGCAGGCGAAGGCCGATCGGGCCACCGCCCAGCTCCAGCTCATCACCGCGGAGAACAACTACGCGGTCGCCAAGGCGATGCTCAACCAGGCCATGGGGGTCGAGCGCTCGGTCGACTACGACCTCTCCGACGAGGAGATGCCGCCCGTCACCGGCGAGGACGGCGACGTCGAGCTGCTGATCGGCGACGCCAAGGAGAGCCGCCCGGAGATGGCCAGCCTGCGCCTCAACCTCCGGAGCCAGGAGCTGGGGGTCCGCTCCGCGCGCGACATGTACTGGCCGCAGCTCTCCGTCTCGGGGAGCGCCAACGACAGCGGCCCCTACCTCGATCGCACCAACTGGAACCTGAGCGGCATGGTGTCGCTCAGCATCCCGCTCCTGCAGGGCGGGGCGATCGACGCCCAGATCCACCAGGCGCAGGGGCAGGTCACGCAGGCGCGCGCCCAGCTCGAGACCGAGCAGCAGCAGGTCCGCCTCGACGTCGAGCAGGCGCGGCTCGGGATCCGGGCCGCCAAGGGGGCCATCGCCGCCGCCGACGACGCGCTGGCCAACACGCGCGACCGGCTGCGCCTGGCCGAGGGGCGCTACACGACGGGCGTCGGCAGCATCATCGAGCTCGGCGACGCCCAGGTGGCCCTCACCACCGCGGCCGCCCAGAAGGTCGGCGCCCAGTACCAGCTCTACACCGCCCGCGCCCAGCTCCTCAAAGCCCTCGGCCGCTGAACCCCCTCCTCGCGCCACCCGCCGCGCCCGGATCGCTCCGCTCAGCTCAACTCTTCGGCGGGGGCGCGGGGGCCGGGTATTCGGTCGGCCTGCGCACCCGAGGGGTTGGAATCGGCGAGCGGATCTGATCGTTCCGCTCGCCGATTCCAACCCCTCGGGTGCGCAGGCCGACCGAATACCCGGCCCCCGCGCCCCCGCCGAA
>DASZVW010000572.1:0-6502 GCA_035546895.1 Polyangia bacterium | reverse complement strand
GGTGGTCATGGCGGTCATGGCACCGACCGGAGCGCGCGCCGCCGCGGCGAGCCCTTCGCCCCGGCGCGGACGGCGATGGGGCCGAGCGCGCGGCCGTCCCAGGCGGCCCGCGCGGCATCGGCGTCGAGCACCGTCGCCACGCCGTCGCGCAGGTTCTCCACCACCCGCTGGGTGAAGGCCGCCGCCAGTCGCCACGACTCCTGCTGCGGCAGCCCCTTGGTCAAGGTGGTCAGCCAGTCGAAGCTGAGGAAGGGCCCGAACGACACCGTGAGCGCGCGCGTGCGCGGGATGGCGTTCCCCTTGGGGAGCGACTCGAAGGTCCCCGCGATGTGCGCCGGCAGGATGCCGACCTCGGCGCGCAGCGCCAGGTAGCCGAGGCTGGGGAGGAACTCCGCCAGCTCGCCGGTCACCGAGCGCGTCCCCTCGGGGAAGACGACCATGCTGCGGCCGCGCGCCAGCACCTGGATGGTGGTGTCCATCGACTTGCGGATCGAGCCGGTGCGCTCCATTGGCACCAGGTTGGTGAAGTGTTTGAAGTAGGCGCGCCGGTAGCGGTTGCGGAAGAAGTAGTCGGCCGCCGCCATCGAGGCCAGGTCCTTCCCGGCCTCGCCGAGCGCCACCTTCACCGCCCCCATGTCGAGGTGCGAGCTGTGGTTGGCGGCCACGATGAAGTGGGTGTGCTGCGGGATGTGGATCTCCCCCTTGACCTTGGTCTCCAGCACCCCCCGGTAGAACAGCCGCTGCGCCAGCGCCAGCCCGCGCTTGCCGGCCGAGGAGACCGCCGAGGGGACGTGGATCTCGCCGTCGGCGTCGGCGGCCGCGCCGGCGGCCCGCTCGCGGGCGGCGGCGACCGGCCCGCGCGCCAGCAGCTCCTGCAGCTCGGCGACCGTCCCCAGCGTGGTGATGTCGACGCTCTCCGGGAGCACCGCCCCCGCCGCCTCCAGCGCGCTCGACAGCTCGGCGTACATCAGGCTGTCGAAGCCGAGCTGCCCGAACCGGCTGCCGAGCTGGACGTCGCCGCGCTTGCGCCCGGAGACGGTGGCGATGGTCTCCAGCAGCCAGGCGACCTCCCCGCGATCGCCCGAGGCGACCGCCAGCGCCCCCTTGGTCTCCTCGGTCTTCTTGCGGCGCCGCGCGATCTCCGCCGCCACGTCGCGCCGCTTGATCGAGCGCTTGGCGGTCTTGGGCAGGTCGTCGTCCCAGAAGTAGACGCCGCGCACCCGCTTCCAGATCGGCAGGTCGGCGGAGACCTTCCGGAAGTGGTCCTCGATCTTGGCCTCCACCTCGGCGCGTGAGAGCGCCGGGTCGTGCTCCAGATCGGGGGTGACGGCGCAGGCGACCTGCTCGCCGATCCCGTCGGGGACGCCGACCACCGAGAGCTCCTTGACGTAGGGGCTCCCCGCGTAGAGCTCCTCGACCTCGTCGGGGTAGACGTTCTTGCCGTTGGCGTCGACGATGACGTCCTTCGAGCGGCCGACGAGGTAGAGGTTCCCCTTGTCGTCGAAGCGGCCGAGGTCGCCGGTGTGGAACCAGCCGTCGCGGATCGCCTCGGCGGTGGCCCCTTCGTTCTCCCAGTAGCCGGCCATCACGTTGCGGCCGCGGGCGACCACCTCGCCGACGCCGGTCGCCTCGTCGGCCTCGGCGATCTTCACCTCGATGCCGGGGAGCGGGCGGCCGACCGACCCGGCGACCGGCTTCTCCTTGGGCGAGGTGACGGTGAGGACCGGCGCCGTCTCGGTGAGGCCGTACCCCTCGAAGAAGTTGAACCCCATCCCGTAGAAGGCCTTCATCACGTCGGCCGGCAGCGCCGAGCCGCCGCTGATGAGGTAGCGGATCCGCCCGCCGAACCCCTCGTGCACCGGCAGGAAGATCAGCATCCCCAGGTCGAACCCGGTGCGCGAGCGGAGCTCGAAGTTCCCCGCCGCCAGCACCTTCATGAAGGCCTCGAGGACGGGCGACTTGTCGGCGAAGCGCTGGAACAGGCGCCGCCGCAGCAGGTCCCACAGCGCCGGCACGCCGACGATGGCGGTCACCCGCCCCTGCTTGAGCGTCGAGGAGATCGCCTCGCCGGTCAGCTCGGTCAGGTAGGTGACCTGCGCGCCGTGCGCCAGCGGGACCAGGAGGCCGGTGGCGAACTCGAAGGTGTGGTGGAGCGGCAGCACCGACAGCATCCCGTCGTTGACGCCGAACTCGAAGATCTTCGACAGCTCCGACACCATGAAGGTGAAGTTGCGGTGGGTGAGCATCACCCCCTTCGGCTTGCCGGTGGTCCCGGAGGTGAAGATCAGCGAGGCCAGCGCGTCGGGGCTGGCGCGCCGGGCCAGCTTGGCGCCGCGCTCGCGCTCGACCGCCAGGTCCGGCAGCGCGAAGGCCTCGGAGAACGGCCACAGCTTGGTCGCCAGGCCCGCCTCGGCGAACGCCGCCGCCACCGCCTCGCCGTCCTTGTCGTGGAGGTCGTCGCCGATCAGCAACCCGACGGCGCCCGAGGCGCGCGCGATGTTCACCAGCTCGGCGGGCTTCATCTCGCGGTCGACCGGCACCACCGTCCCGGCGGCCTTGAGGACGCCGAAGTAGGCCATCGACCACTCCGGGCAGTTCTTGGCCCACAGCATGACCCGCTCGCCGGCCGCCACGCCGGCGCCCAGCAGGAAGACCCCCACCCGCGCGGCCAGCTCCTGCAGGTCGGCGTAGGTGTAGATCTCCTCGCGCTTGTTCCGCTCGATGCGGACGGCGACGCGCGTGGCGTGCAGCTTGGTGGTGGTGTCGAACAGCTCGAGCAGGTCGTGGTAGCTGTAGACCTGCTTCGGCTTGGAGGCGTAGGTCTCGTCCAGCTCGGGCAGCACCCAGCGCGCCAGCCCCGGGAAGTGGATGTTCATCCAGTAGTCGTAGAGATCGAGCTTCTCCGGCCCCCAGGTGAGGCGGGCCTGGTCCTCGGCCGGCATGCGGTCGCGCAGCGCGCGGATGTTGTCGGCGCGAAAGACGTAGGCGTTGTTGAAGATGAACGGGCGGAACAGCTCGATGTTCTCGGCCGCCTCGGCGGTCACGCGGTCGATCTCGTCGAACCCCTTCTTGATGCGATCGACGACCGCGGTGAAGCGCCCCGCCCCCCAGCCGGGGCGGATCTTCCCCAGCGTCTTGGAGATCTGCTTGGCCGCGCTCTTGAACCGCGGCAGCGAGTAGGTGTCGAAGTGCTCCTGGGTGACGGGGCGGAACTCCATCCGCGCCGCCAGCTCGTTGACGAAGCGGTTGCCGGTCTCCTTGTCGCGGAAGCGCTTGCGCTTGTAGAGGCCGGTCAGCGTGGTGACCCGGTCCATCCGCATCGGGTTCAGGTCGCCGCTCGAGAGCTGGAACACCAGCTTCGGCTGCTCGACGATCGCCTGCGCCGCCACCATCAGCATCGCCGAGACGACGTGATCGACCGGCACCACGTCGAGGATCAGCTTGGGCGCCACCGGCAGCGTGTTCTGCCCCTTGAGCGCCAGGTAGACCAGCGGCGCCGAGGTGGTGAACCCCTCGTTCCAGCCCCGGAACGGGTAGGCCACCGCGCTCTCGACGATGGCCGGCCGCACGATGGCGCGCACGATGTCGGTCTCGCGCGCCACCAGCTGGTCTCCCATGCTCTTGGTGTAGGTGTAGATGTTGGGCCAGCCCCAGGCGGCGGCGCGCTCGACCCCCTGCCGGGTCATCTCGGAACGCACCCATTCTTTGCGCGCGCGCGCGACCGCCAGCTTGAGCGCCGCCTCGTCGTCGGGGTCGCGGTTCTCCTCGCGCAGCCGCTGGCGCGCCTCCTGCCGCAGCTTGGCCAGCACCTGCGCGTCGTCGGCCAGCTGCCGGATGCGGGCCGCGCCCGCCGCGCTGTCGGAGATCTCCTGCTCGACCGAGAAGCGCGTCCCCGGCAGCTCCTTGTGACGCGGGTAGTAGCCGTCGAGCTCCTCGTCCTCCCACACCTCGCCCGAGCGGTTCCCCGCCACGAAGCAGGTGCTGGTGTGGATGAGGGCCGGCCGCCGCATCCGCTTGCAGAAGGCGATGACGTTCTTGGTCCCCTCCACGTTGGTGCGCAGCGCCGACTCGAGCGGCGGGTTGAAGGTCACCCGCCCCGACGAGTTGACGAGGACGTCGATGTCCTTGGCGACCTTCTCGGCCGCCTCCTCGCTGAGCCCCAGGTTCGGCTCGGTGATGTCGCCGTCGACGACCACCACCTTCTGCCGCAGCAGCTTGGCCAGTCCCTCGGCGCCGCCGTGCTTGTCGCGCAGGGGATCGAAGGCCGGCGAGGTGACCACGCTCTGCCAGAACCGTGACTCGCTGTCGGTCCCCGAGCCGCGCCGGACCATCACGTAGGCCCGCCCGATGTCGGGGAAGCGGTCGAGCAGCATGCTGAGCAGCACCTTCCCCACGAACCCGGTGCTGCCGAGGATGAACAGGTTGCGGCCCCGGAAGATCTGCGAGGGCGAGAGGGTCGGGGTCTCCCCCGCCCGGGCGTTCGGAAGCTCCATGCGAAGGGGGCGGTTTTATCCCGTCCCCCGGCCCATTGCCAACCCGCGCGTCCGCCCGCGGCCGAGCCGCCCCCAACCCCGATGGCATCCCGATGAAAGCCCGATGGGAGTCCGATGAAACGCCCGATGAAAATTTGCCTGATGAACCGAATCAGGGTTCGATAATCGTCGGTGCCGACGACCCTCACCACCCGCCGCGCCATCAGGCCGCCATCGGGCTTCGAGGACCACCTCTGCCGGCGCGAGGCGGCGGCCCTGCTCGGCTTCGCCAGCGAGTTCAAGGTCCGGCAGCTCGAGCGCGAGGGGCGGCTCCACCCGATCCGCGGCGCCATGGGGTCGGCCTGGTACCCCCGGGCCGAGGTCGAGGCGCTGCGCGCGGCGGCGCCCCGCGCGCTTTCGATCCCCTCGGCGCCGCGCCTCCGCTGGCCCGACGACGCCCTCCTCGCCCTCCTGCGCGAGCGCCCCCGCACGGTGGTCGATCTGGTGATCGACGCCGGCATCCCCATCTCGCGCGCCGAGCGCGTCTACCGCTTCTGGCGGACGCACGAAGCCCACGCCCGCCTGCCGCCTGCGGCGCCCGAGCGGCCGCCCCCGCCCGAGGCGCCGGGCGCGGAGCGCGACCGGACCAGCGCCGAGCGCCGCAGCGGCGAGCGGATCGAGCACGACGCGCTCTTGCTCCAGCTCCGCGACGCCGATCCGAAGATCCGCGCCGCGGCGTTCGAGCGGCTCAGATCGCAGCGCCGCTGACGGCCGGCGAGCGCCGCGCGTTCACGGCGAGACCAGGTCTCGCCCGCGCCGCTCGCGGTGCAGGCCGACTGCGCGGTCGAGGCCGACACGGGCGGGAACGCCCAGACCACGGTGCAGGCGGTCCCCACCGTCGCCTTGCAGCCGCAGTATATGCCGGCGCGCCAGCTTCCTGGCGCCGCCTCGAGGATCGGGGCGGTCCCACGACAAATGTAACGAAACCTCAGCAGGACCGATACGCGATCCCGACGGCGACGGGGCTACAGTCCTCGCGCGAGAGGAGACTGCAACGTGATCAATTCAATTGGTGGCGGACAGGACAACGTGGTGTTCATGGGGCGGCGATCATTTCGAATGGAGCTGGCGGAGAGGCCGGGCGCCAACGAGCTGGCGATCCCGGGGAGCGCCTCCCAGGTCCCGACGGAGAGGATCTTCGACTCGGATCGCGAGCGGGCGGTCCGGGCGGCGGCGCCGCCGTCGCGGGCGGCCAACGGCGTCTCCAACGCCACGTTGATCGCGCTCTGTTTGGCGGCGTTTGGGCTGGGAAGCACGCTCACGTTGACGTTCTATCGCCGGACCGAACCGCGCCGGGCGATCTCGGCCGTTTCGGCCGCGCCGGTCCCGGCCGCGCCGGCCGCGCCGACCGTCGTCATCCAGCCGCTCCCGGCCCTCCCCTCGGAGACGCCGTCGTTGGTGCTGGCGCCGCTGGTCGCGCCGGCCCGCCGGCCCGCCGCGAAGAGCGCGCGGGGCACGCGCCCGCGGCACGCGCACGCGATCCAGGCCGCCGCGCCCGCGGCCAAGCCCTGGGTCGACCCGTTCGCCGAATAGCCCGGACGACGATCTTCCAGGCCGGCCGCTCAGACCTCCGCCTCGGCCAGGCTGGGGACGGCGCGGGCCAAGAAGGTGGTGCGGAGGTAGTGCCACCAGGTCAGGGCCAGGCAGGTCGCGTAGAAGCCGACGAAGTAGCCGAGCGCGGTCGTGGCGCCGCCCGTCGCCTTGATCGAGGCGCCGAGCGCGCGCGGGATGAGGTAGCCGCCGCAGGCGCCGATGGCGCCGCAGAAGCCGAGCACCGCGGCGCTGGTGCGGCGGGCGCGCGCGACCGCCGCCGCCTGGACCGCCTCGGCCTGGCCGCGCGTCGCCCGGAGCGCCTCGCGCCGGAAGATGACCGGGATCATCCGGAACGTCGACCCGTTCCCGATCCCGCTGCTGACGAACAGCACCAGGAACATGGCCATGAACAGGGGGAACGCGTGGGCGCCGAGGGC
>DASZVW010000571.1:0-1620 GCA_035546895.1 Polyangia bacterium | reverse complement strand
GGACGGGCGGGGTGACGGGGACGGGCGGCGTGACGGGGACGGGGGGCGTGAAGGGGACGGGCGGCGCGACGGGGACGGGCGGGGTGACGGGGACGGGCGGTGTGAAAGGGACGGGCGGCGCGACGGGAACCGGCGGGGCGACGGGGACGGGGGGCGTGAAGGGGACGGGCGGCGCGACCGGGACGGGGGGCGCGACGGGAACGGGCGGCGCGACCGGCGCGGGCGGCGCCACCGGCAGCGGCGGCTCGTCGGGGACCTGCACGACCGGCAGCCTGCCGAGCGGCGGGACGATGCACTCCGGGGACTCTCAGGGGACCGCGGCCGGGCTCAGCTGGCAGCTCTGGATGAACGGGAGCGGCGGCACCATGACCACCTACAGCACGCCCGCGTTCAGCGCGAACTGGGCCAACTCGGGCGACTTCCTGGCCCGCATCGGCCTGCAGTGGGGCGCCGGCAAGGCGGTCAGCTCGCTGGGGACGGTCGCCGCGGACTTCGCGGAGACGAAGACGGGGAACGCCGGCGGCTACTCGTACATCGGGATCTACGGCTGGTCGGTCAACCCCTGCATCGAGTGGTACATCGTCGACGACTCGTTCAACAAGATGCCCGTCAACCCGGGCAACACCACCAACAAGGGGACGGTGACCATCGACGGCGGGACGTACATCCTGTACACGCGCGCCACGACGGGCACCGGCGGCAACCGCTGCGGCAACGTCAGCAGCTGGAACCAGTTCTACAGCGTCCGGCAGACCGCCCGCACCTGCGGCACGATCACCATCAGCGATCACTTCGCGGCCTGGGCCGCCGCCGGCATGACGCTGGGGAACGTGCTCGAGGCCAGCATCCTCATGGAGGCGGGCGGCGGCACCGGCAGCATCGCCTTCCCGACCGCCAACGTGACCGCGCAGTAAGCGGCGGCGCGCTCGCCCGGGCCGTCGGGCCCGGGCGCGTGATACCTTGGGCCTCGGGAGGCCGAGATGGAGCCGATCGGGCGGGCGAAGGAGATCGCGGTGCTGGTGCTGGTGGCGGTGACGATGTTCGTCACCGGTTCGTACGTGGGGGTCGACTGGGCGGCCTACTTTCACCCGTTCGACAGCCGGTTCCCGGCGGTGGCCGGGTACGCGCGGGACGTGCTCTGCGCGGCGATCGTGCTGGCGATCGGGCGCAACCAGGTCGCGGCGCGCGATCGGCGGCTCCTGCTGGCGGCGTTCGCGCTGACGATGGTCGCCGATTGGTTCCTGACGCTGAACGGCCAGCCGCTGCCCGGCACCGTCATCTTCCTCGGCGTGCACACGCTCTTGATCGTGCGCCACGCGCAGGGGCTCCGGGCCTCGCTGGCGCGCGCCGAGCGCGCCCGCACGGTGCGGTTGATGATCCTCTCGGCGCTCGTCTGTTACGGCGCCGCGGTGGCGCTGATCGTCGGCGTGGCGCCGATCCTCAAGCGAAGCGGTCAGTTCACGCTCGACGCGATCTACCTGCTGTTCCTGGCCACCTCGCTCTGGACGGGGTGGGGCGCCCTCATCCGGCGCGCCACCCCGCGGCTCAACGCCTGGTTCATCGCCGTCGGCATGAGCTTCTTCTTCGTCTGCGACGTGACCGTCGGCCTGGCGGTCGCCC
>DASZVW010000570.1:0-1751 GCA_035546895.1 Polyangia bacterium | reverse complement strand
GCCAACGCCTTCGCCACCGGCCGCAACCCCCACCACGCGGCGGTGGCGGTCACCGAGGGGATCCTCGACATCCTGAGCGAGCCGCAGCTCGAGGCTGTGCTGGCGCACGAGCTGTCGCACGTGAAGAACCGCGACGTCCTGGTGGCCACCATCGCCGCCGCGGTGGCGGGGCTGGTGTCGACGGTCGGCCACGTGATGCAGTGGGGGCTCATGCTGGGCGGGTTCGGCGGCGGCCGCGACGACGAGGACCGCCGGGGCGGCGGCCTGGCGGCGCTGGCCTGGATCATCGTGGCGCCCATCATGGCCATGCTCATCCAGCTGGCCATCAGCCGCTCGCGCGAGCTGGGCGCCGACAGCTCGGGCGCCACGCTGTGCGGCCACCCGGAGAACCTGGCCGGCGCGCTGGCCCGGCTCGAGCAGTCGCAGCAGGTGCGCCCGTACGAGTTCGCGGGCCCGGCCACCGCCCACCTCTTCATCGTCAACCCGTTGCACGGCGCCGCCGCCACCTTCATGAACCTGCTGTCGACCCACCCCCCGATCGAGGAGCGCATCCGGCGGCTCCAGGCGATGCGGATCTGAGTGCCCCGCACCCTGGTCGTCTCCGCGTTCGAGCCCGAGGTCGAGCCTCTGCGCCGCCTCGTGCGCCGGACGCGCGGGCTCGAGATGACGCCGGTGGGGATCGGCGCCGTCGACGCGGCGGTGGGCGCCGCCCGGGCCATCTCCGCCGCGCGCGCCGAGCGGGTGATCTTCGTGGGGACGGCGGGCGTCTACGGCGCGGGGAAGGCGGCGCGGGCGGCCATCGGGACGGCCGCCGTGGCGGGCGAGCTCTTCTGCGTCTCGACCGCGGCGCTGCGGAACGACGGCTACCTGCCGGGCCCGATGGTCCTGCGGATCGAGACCTCGCGCCGGCTGCGCCCCCTGCTGGCGGGGGCGGCCGAGGCGCCCGCGCCGCCGCTGGACGTCGCCTGCCCGCTGGCCATCACCCGCTCGGCGGCCGTCGGCCGGCGGATCGCGGCGGCGACCGGGGCCGCGCTGGAGAACCTGGAGGCGTTCTCGGTGGCGCGGGCCTCGGCGGCGGCCGGCGTCGAGTTCGGGGCGGTGCTGGGCGTTGCCAACCGGGTGGCCCCCACCGGGCACGACGAGTGGAGCCGCCACCACCGCGCGGCCTCGCGCGCCGCCTGCGAGCTGGTCGCCCGCTTCCTCGATGGACGGCCGGACGGGGCCTGACCCGGCGGCCGGGCGGCCGGCATTTTTCGCGAAACTTTTACGCGCGCCGTCGTTCCCCCGTCATGCGCCCGTTTCACGAAACATCCACGCGTTTGACACAGCGTCTTGACTGGTTTTGGCGTATGGTCCCTCGCCAAAAGGAGACGTTTCGTGCTGCAGGCCTCGGAGGGTGGGACTTTCTCGGTCGGGAGACGGAAGTTCAAAGTGAAACAGAGCGTGACGCCGCCGCCGGCGCCGATCTCGCTCACGCCGGTTGACGGGATCCCGCGGGCGATGCCGACGAGCATTCCCACCGAGCGGATCTCGCGGCCGCCGTCGAAGCGGTTCTCGACGCTGCCGGTGGCCACCGATCGGATCCTGATCTCCAAGAACGTGCTGGTCGGCCTCTGCCTGACCGCGTTCGCGTTCGGCACGCTGACCACGCTGGCGGTCGATCGGCTGCACGCGCGGGCGACCGATCCCGCCGAGCCGCACGATCCGAACGCGGTGGTGCTCAAGCCGACCCGCCTCCCCGATCCGCCGCG
>DASZVW010000569.1:0-5538 GCA_035546895.1 Polyangia bacterium | reverse complement strand
AGGCCAACGTGGGGATCGTCCGCAACGAGGCCGACATGCAGAAGGCGGTGGAGGGGATCCAGGCGCTCAAGGCGCGCGCCGCCAAGATCGCCGCCCACGGCAACCGGGAGTACAACCCCGGCTGGCACACCGCGCTCGATCTGGCCAACCTGCTCACCTGCGCCGAGGTGATCGCCGCCTCGGCGCTGGCCCGCAAGGAGAGCCGCGGCGGTCACTTCCGCGAGGACTACCCGGACAAGGACCCCGCCTTCGGGACCTTCAACCACGTGGTCCGCAAGGGGGCGGGCGGGCGCGCCGAGCTGCGGCGCGAGACCATCCCCGCGCTGCGCGACGATCTGAAGCAGGTCATCGAGGAGAACAAATAACCATGGCCGATTCCGCAGTGTTTCGGGTTTGGCGGGGCGAGAAGGGACAGGGGGAGTTCAAGGACTACACCACCCCGGTCTCCGAGGGGATGGTGGTCCTCGACGCCATCCACCAGATCCAGGCCGAGCAGGCCAACGACCTGGCGGTGCGCTGGAACTGCAAGGCCGGCAAGTGCGGGTCGTGCTCGGCGGAGGTGAACGGCAAGCCCAAGCTGATGTGCATGACCCGGCTCGACGACCTGCCGCTCGACCAGCCGGTCACGGTGCAGCCGCTGCACACCTTCCCCTCGATCCGCGACCTGGTCACCGACGTGTCGTGGAACTTCCGGGTAAAGCAGGAGATCAAGCCGTTCAAGCCGCGCGCGCCCGACGCGCCCGACGGCAGCTGGCGGATGCAGCAGGAGGACGTCGAGCGCGTGCAGGAGTTCCGCAAGTGCATCGAGTGCTTCCTCTGCCAGGACGTCTGCCACGTGCTGCGCGACCACCACAAGCACGACGAGTTCATCGGCCCGCGCTTCTTCGTCTACACCGCGGCGCTGGAGATGCACCCGCTCGACACCGAGGACCGCGTCCCCGAGCTGAAGAAGGCCCAGGGCGTCGGCTACTGCAACATCACCAAGTGCTGCACCAAGGTCTGCCCCGAGCACATCACCATCACCGACAACGCCATCATCCCGCTCAAGGAGCGGGTGGTCGACCGCTACTACGACCCGCTCAAGCGCCTGTTCGGGATCGGCAAAAAAGAGCGCTAAAGAGAGCGATCGCCTAGCCGCCGTTGCCCGGGGCGTCGGCGCCGCCGTCCCGGGCGTCCGCGCCGTCCCGGGCGTCCGCGCCGCCGTCGCTGACGTAGGTGATGTCGGCGTCGAGGCGGTTCCCGCCGTCGATGGTGGCGTAGATGCCGCCGCCGTTGGGGTGGTCGGGGATGATGTACGTCGAGGGGCCGATCACCGGGTACCCGGCGCAGCAGGCCCCGGCCCTGTTCGAGGTCTGTCCGAACTGGAGGTGGATGACCTCGTCCTGGCGCCCGTCGGTGTAGGGGTTGAAGGCCACCAGCACGTCGCAGGTCCCGGCCGACTGGCCGGTCACGCTGGTGTGCGTGCAGTAGGTGCTCGTCCCGTCGCCGGTGCAGATCACCGTCGAGCGGGGCGGGCAGGCCGGGCCCGAGCTGTCGAAGGCGATGGGGAGCTCGGTGTTGTCGCTGGAGCCGATGTAGACCGTGGTGGCCGGGCAGTTCTCGGCGCAGTTGCTGGCGCAGCCGTGCTGCGCGGTGAAGAGGGCGATGAGGAAGCCGAGGACGGCGGCCGCGACAAGCGAGGAGAAGAGCTTCATGAGGGTGTTCCAGTCTATCGTCGAGGGGGAGGGCGCCAACACTAATTCAACCCGCGCCCGAAGCCGGTGACAGCGCGCACGAGCCGGCCTTTCTTTCGGCCCGCCGCTTGGTCTATGCTCGCCGCCCTCGGAGGCTCACCAGAATGAGGCGTCTCGATCCGCTGCTCGTTTCCTGTGTCTTCTCGGCCGTCGGTCTCTCGCTCGCGGGCTGCGCCAGCGCCCCCAAGCCGTCGCCGGTCGTGCCCGCCACCACGCCGCCGGCGCCCGCCAAGAACCCGTTCGAGGGGGCGACGCTGTACGTGAACCCGGACTACAAGGCCACCGTCGAGGCGCTGGCGGCCAAGCACCCGGAGGCCGCCGGCAAGCTGAAGAAGCTGGCCGGGTTCCCCACCGCGATCTGGATGAGCAAGATCGAGGACCTCGCCAAGCTGCCGCACTACCTCGACGACGCGCAGGCGCAGCAGGCCGCCGGCGGCAAGCCGGTGGTGCCGGTGTTCGTGGTCTACGACATGCCCGGGCGCGACTGCGCCGCCGCCGCCTCGGCCGGCGAGCTCGCCGCCAACGAGACCGGCGAGGCGCGCTACCAGAAGGAGTACATCGACGTGATCGCCGGCGCGCTGGCGGCCCACCCCAAGGTCAACACCGCGCTCATCGTCGAGCCCGACTCGCTGGCCAACCTGGTGACCAACCTGGAGAAGCCGAACTGCGCGACCGCGGCGCCGATCTACAAGCGCGCCATCGCCTACGCGATCGCCAAGCTGTCGCTCCCCAACGCCTACCTCTACGTCGACGCCGCCCACGCCGGCTGGCTCGGCTGGCCGCGCAACCTGGTCAAGAGCCTGGCGCTCTACAAGGAGGTGCTGGCGATGGCGGGCGGCCCCGACCGCATCCGCGGCTTCGCCACCGACGTCTCGAACTACGATCCGTCGAAGGACCCCTCCGCGCCCAAGCGCGATCCGGCCGCCGCCCCCAACGACGAGCTCGGTTACGTCGAGGACCTGGCCAAGGGGCTGCCGACCGTGGGCATCACCGGCAAGGGGTTCGTGATCGACACCGGCCGCGACGGCGTGGCCAACGTGCGGACCTCGCCCGGCAACTGGTGCAACATCAAGGGGGCCGGGCTCGGCGAGCGGCCCCAGGCCGCCCCGGCGCCGAACGTGGACGCCTACCTCTGGATCAAGGTCCCCGGCGAGTCGGACGGGACGGCCGACCCCAAGGCCGCCCGCTTCGACGAGAACTGCGCCTCCGACGACGCCAGCCCCGGCGCCCCCGAGGCCGGCCTGCTGTTCGAGCCCTACCTGCTCGACCTCGTCAAGAACGCCAACCCGGCGCTGTAGGACCTCGGGCGCGCGGGGCCGGCGGGCGCGGACCACGCTTCGCCGCTCACCACGACGCGCGCGGTCCGCGCCCGAAGCTCCTTCAGACGTACGGCCGAGCCGCCGATTGTTTCAACACCGGCACGCTTTTTTCGGCGGTCGGCCGGCGGCGCCGGGCGGCGGTTGGTGCTAAACCCCAAGACCTTGTCCGAATCGAGCGAGCCCAAGCGGCGGATCGGGCCCCGGCGTCGGGGCCGCTTCGTGGTCATGGTCCTGCTGATCGCGCTCGGCGTGCAGCTCCCGCTGGTGGCCGCGCTCGCCCACCTCTCGGGCCACCGGGGGGCGGTGCTGGCCCTGGCGGCGGCGATCACGGGCGGCTTCATGGCCACCCTGTTCGGCGGGCGGAGCACCTGGGGCTCGCCGGGGCCGCTGCGCCTCTACCTGGTGCTGTGGCCGTTCTTCGTCTGGTGGACGCTGGGGCTGACCTTCGCCGCGGTGGCGCCGCTGGCGGTGCTGGTGGCGCTCGGTGCCCACGCCTCGTGGAACGCCGCCTGGGCGATCGGGATCGCCGCCGCGCTGCTGGCCACGCTGGTCGCCTTCCTCAACCGGCCGCGGGTGCGCGAGCACGCCGTCGCCATCGGCGGCCTGCCGGCGGCCTTCGACGGCTACCGCGTCGCGCAGATCTCCGACCTCCACTGCGGGCCGTTCGCCAGCGGCGCCCGCGTCGACGGCTGGGTCGAATCGGTCAACCGCCTGCAGGCCGACCTGGTGGCGGTGACGGGCGATCTCATCGCCAACGGCTCGCGCTTCGTGCCGGTGGTGGCCGCCTCGCTGGGGCGGCTGCGCGGGCGCGACGGCGTCTTCGCCTGCATGGGGAACCACGACTACTTCGCGGACGGCGAGGAGATGGCGCTGGCGCTCGAGCGGGCCGGGCTGACGTTGCTGCGCAACCGCGGCGTCGAGGTCCGGCGCGACGGCGGCGCGCTCTACGTCGCCGGCGTCGACGACACCTGGACCGGCCGGCACGACCTCCCCGCCGCCCTGGCCGCCCGCCCCGACGGCGCGCCGGTGCTGCTGCTGGCGCACGATCCGGCGCTGTTCCCCGACGCCGCAAAGCGCGGGGTGGCGCTGACGCTGTCGGGGCACACGCACGGCGGCCAGCTCGGCGTGCCGTTCTTCGCCAAGCGCTTCAACCTGGCCCGCTCGATCACCCGGTTCACCACCGGGCTCTACCGGATCGGCGCCGCCACGCTCTACGTGACGCGGGGCCTCGGCACCACCGGGATGCCGATCCGCCTGTTCGTGCCGCCGGAGATCACGGTCATCACGCTGCGCCGGGCGCCGGGCGCGTCGGCCGCCGCCGAGCCGGTGGCGCCCGCCGAGCTTCAGCCGGCCTGAACGCGGAAGTCGAACCCTACCCGCGGCGGCTCGCGCGCGGGGTCGCACCGGTAGCGCGTAAAGTCGGTCACCCCCTCGGCGCGCAGGAGGTCCTCGTCGATGACCGCCTGCCCGGTGAAGCTGTCGGGCGCCTTGGCGAAGATGGCCACCATCGCGTCGGCCACGATCTCCGGCGTCCGCCACAGCCCGCGGTCGCCGAGCCCCCAGCGGATGGTGGCCTGGCTCTCGATCAGCGTCGCCGGCCAGAGCGCGTTGGCCGCCACCCCGCGCCCGCGCACCTCCTCGGCCACCCCCTGCGCCACCAGCGTCATCCCGAACTTGCTGAGCGCGTAGGCGACCTTCCCGGCGCCGGCGCGCGGCTCGACCGGCGGCGACAGCATCAGGATGTGCCCGAACCCCTGCGCCAGCATCGACGGCAGGAGGTGGCGCGTGCAGGCGAAGGCGGCCCGCGCGTTGACCCCCATCACCAGGTCGAAGCGCTTCATCTCCGTCTCCACCACCGGCCGCCAGAAGAGCGCGCCCGCGTTGTTGACCAGGAAGTCGACCCGCCCGAAGCGCGCCAGCGCCTCGCGGGTGGCCCGCTCGATCGCCGCGTCGTCGCGCACGTCGACCTGCACCGCCAGCGCCCGCCGCCCCAGCGCCTCGATCTCGCGCGCCGTCTCCTGGATCGTCCCCGGCAGCTTCGGATCGGGCGCCGCCGTCTTGGCCGCCACCACCACGTCGCACCCTTCGGCCGCCAGCCGCAGCGCCAGCGCCTTGCCGACCCCGCGCGAGGACCCGGTCACGAAGGCGACGCGGCCGGCGAAGCGCGGGGCGGGGACCGGGCCGGTGCCGCTGGGGGCCGGGGCTGGAGGAGACATGGCTCCAGTGTGCCGAAGATCGGTCCGCCTGGCACGTCCGGACTGTCGCCCGCCTCACGTCGAGGAGCCAGGTTTGTCCCGACAACCTGCCCGCGGCCCTGGCGGGGGACCTACGGTTACGAAACCGTTGCTCTCCGAGCCGCCGCCCGCGGCTACTCGGCCTTCATTTTCTTCTTCTTCGCCTTCTTGTCGGCCGGGGCGGGCGCCTCCGGCGGCGGCGCGGCCTGCAGGGCCTCGAGGTGCGCGGGGATCGCGCCCCCGGCGGGAGGC
>DASZVW010000568.1:0-17276 GCA_035546895.1 Polyangia bacterium | reverse complement strand
GCAGCGCCCGCGCGCGCTCCAGTCGGTCGGCGCGCCCGGGCGCGGATGCGGGCGCGGAGACGGCCGCCGGCCGACGCTGGACCAGCGCCGGAACGACGACGGCCCCCAGCCCGCCGGCGGCGAAGCCGGCCAGGATGGTGGCCACGGTTCGAACGTGCATGCCCACCCTCAGAAGACGTAGTAGCCGAACAGGGCGCTCGGGTTCGTGGTGATCGTTCCGCTGCGCGGGAGGAGCACGTTGAGGTACGGAAACCCGCCCGAGTGGCTGCTGTCCGTGTTGGTCAAGACTCCCCCGCCAGTCTGCGTGATGGCCCAGACACCGGTAGCGGTCGTGCTGGCCGGACCATTGCAGTCACCACCGAGCTGATCCCAAAACACGACACAGATCTGCGCCGAGGCGTTCGTCCAGGGCACCGCGGAGACGATTTTCGCTCAGTCATTCGCGCGGCGGGCCGCCCGTTCGAGCGGCAGCACCGCCGCGTGGGTGAGCACGGCGATCGCGCCGCCGACCACCGTGCTCACCGCGCGGTGCACCACCAGGGCGGGCTCCGGGAGGCCGGCGAGCGAGAGCAGGAACACCACGTACGACGTGAGGCAGACCACGAACGCCGCGTAGTTGACGGAGACGAGCAGGGTCGACCCGGCCGCGAACGCCGAAGCCAGCACGACGAGCACGCTCGGCTGGGGCCGGAGCCCGGCGGCGATACCCGTCGCCACGGCGGCGCCGATCAGCGTGCCGATGAGGCGGGTCCCGGCCCGGTCCAACGTCTCCCGGAAATCCGTTTGCATCACGATCGCGGCGGTCATCGGGATCCAGTACCCGTTGGGGATCGCCAGCGCGCGCCACAGCAGGGCGGCGGCGGCGAGATCGACCGCCGCCCGCGCCGCCTCCAGCGCCAGCTCCGCGCGCGACCGGCGGCCGTCGTCCGGCGGGCGTCCAGCGGCGGGGCGGGTCTGAGAGCCGGCGCCGCTCAACCGCCGGCAGAGCGACACCACCGCGATCTGCAGGAGTCCCCCGCAGAGCGCGAACGCCCCGCGGGCGAGCGCGCGCAGGCCGGTGTCGTGATAGGCGGTCGAGATGACCAGCCAGACCACACACTGAAGCGCGACCCAGGACGGCCCCGCGCCCCGTCGCCAGAGGGCGCTGTAGCCGATCCCGGCCAGCGCGATGGCGGCGATCGCGGCGCCGCCCGACGCGCCGGCGAACGTCCCGATCCAGCTCGAGGCGCACATCCCGAACGCCGCCAGCAGCATCGGCAGCAACCGGGAGCCGCGGATCTCGCGGAAGGCCCCGAACCCGACGGAGAAGGCGCCGGCGGCCGCCACGATCCCCGGGCGCGTGTGCCCCGTCGCGACGCCGGCCGCCAGCAAGGCCACGACCGCCGGGACCGCGACCAGCGCGGCCCCGGGGTGGAGCTGGGACCGGTCGAAGACGAAGAGGCCCGAGCTCAGGGTGCGACGGGGGCGGCCGGTTCGCCCGGTTGCGGCGCCGGCTCCAGCCCGGCCTCCCCTTCCACGGCCGCGGCCAGCCAGCTCCGGACGCGCGCCAGGTGATCCTCCTCTTCGGCCAGCGCGCGCCGGAAGGCGTTGGAGGTCTCGGTGTGCCCCAGGCGGTCCGCCAGATCGGCCAGCGTCAGCCAGCCGTCGTTGTCGGCCAGCTCGGCGGTGAGGATCGCCTTCAGCGTCTCGGTCAGCGTGGTGCGCGGATCGCCGATCACGTGACAGAGGCCCGAGCTGGCCACCGCGATCACGTCGGCGCTGGGGGTCACGGCCGTCGGATCGGCGCCCAGGGCGGTCATCGTCTCCTTGAGCAGCGCGAAGTGCTCCAGCTCCTCGTCGCGGATGCGCTCCAGGTCCTCCCGGCTCGGGCCGCCGGGGTGCGGGTCGGCGGCCTCGAGCTTGACCAGCAGCCCCTCGTAGAGGCGGACGCCCGTCCGCTCGAAGGCCAGCCGCTCGCCCAGCAGATCGAGGAAGACCATGGGCTTCTTCCCCCGCAACATCTGCGCGGCCGCCTCGGCCAGGCTCTTGAACGAGGTGGGGATGGGCATCGTCCCCAGCGGCGCCGCCTGCTCCGCGCAGCTCACCCGCGCCGCGACCAGCCCGGACGGCTCGAGGACCGGCGACGGCGTGCCGGCCTTCGCGCCCTCGACGGTCGCGGGCCCGTCGATCGGCGAGGTCGCCACCCCGGTCCGGTTCATTCCACTCTCGGTCGGCTTCGTGGGGTCGCTCATCACATCCTCCTTTCGGACGCGGGCAGGGCGTCGGCCCGGGTCACGAGCTCGGTCCCCGGCACCCAGAGGTAGCCTTCCGCCAGCAGCTCGCTGGGCGAGCCCTCGCGGTTGAGCGCCGCGCGGTAGCGCGCCGACGCCCCCTCCGGCGCCTCCTCGCGCGAGGGGATGAAGCGCGAGCCGAGCGCCCGCAGGTCGACCTCCGACTCCAGCGTCTTGCGCACGAAGGCGCGCTGGCTCTCGAACTTCAGCGGGCTCGGCAGCTTCTCCGGCAGGAGCTCCGCCGGGTCGCGCTTCTCGATCTTCTTCATCAGATCGGCCACCCAGTGGAGCTGGCCGAGCTCGTAGTCGACGAAGCGCTCCCAGATCGCCTTGACGAACCGGTTGGTCTCCGTCTGCGCGCAGCTCCAGTAGTTGTAGACCTCGCAGGCCTCGTGGAGCAGCCACTTCTCGAGCCAGCTCTCGTCCGGATCGATGACCGACTCGTACTGCGTCACGTGCTGCTCCTCGACCGAGGCGATCTCGGCGTAGAGCTGGCGCGCCACCGGATCCGCGAACTGCGGGCCGATGTTCATGTAGTAGTCGTGCACCTGGTTCTCGGCCGCCACCAGGGTCAGCGTGTTCAGCTTGGTCAGCGGCTGCGCCGTCGCCCGGTCGTAGGGGTTCCGCAGGTCGTCGATCGGATCCCGGTGCTCGACCGCCGTGGGCCGGCCCGGCCGGATGTCGGTGTAGCTCTGCAGCAGGTTGTTGGCGTCCCGCCCCTCGACCCGGTCCATGAGCGCCGAGTAGCGGTAGAGATGATCGAAGTCCTCCAGCAGGCCGAACCGATACACCTGGGCGAGGTACGGGTCCGGCTCCTGCTGCGCGAGCATGGCCGTCACCTCGATCGCCGTCTGCTCGTACCCGATGGTCGTCTCCAGCGGCGACTGGTCGGCCGGGTTGAGCCAGTTGACCAGCGTCTGCTGGTGCTGCTCGATCCGCCGGACCCGCGCCAGCGGCGCCTGCAGCTGCCCGTTCATGCGCGCGCAGGCGTGACCGAAGCGGACCGCCTCCGACTCGATACCGTTCATCAAGATGACCCGCACCCGGGTGAAGGCGTCGTCGTTCAGCTTGCTGAACGTCGGCCCCGCCATCTCACGCCAGGTGAACACCTGCTTGTCGAGGGGCACGCCCCGTTCCTTCATGATCTCGAGCGCCATCGTCACCTCCGGGCCGCCAAGATAGGAGCCGGGACGGCCGCCACAATCGCCCGTCGAGTCGGGGCGTGGATTTGCAGAACGGACCGGATGTCGCGACCGGATCACACGCTCCGAGCGCCCGGCATCAAGGATCGTCGTATTGGGCCGCCCGCCGCGTAGGGCCAGCTTGAGGGGCATACGCGTTCCGCATGGGGCGGCGCGCGGACAACTCCGGCAAGGGGGAGACGATGCAGAAGCTCAACGTCAGAGGCGTGGTCGGTCTGTCCGGCCTGGCCGTCGCGCTGTTCGGGTGCGGCATGGGTGGATCCTCGACGAAGTCGGGCGACGTGGCCGGACAGGGCTCCACGCCGACGAACCCGACTGGGCAGCCCGGCGCCAGCGGTGGCGCCGGCGCCGGCGCCGCGGGGAGCTCCGCGACCGGCGGATCGGCAGGCGCGGGGGGCGCGGCGGGGCAGACCCCAGACGCCGGAACAGTCTCGACCGCGCCGGCCAAGCTGACCGATCCCCAGGTGCTGCAGATCCTGCAGGCCGCCAACCAGGGCGAGGTCGACCAGGCCAACACGGCGCTCACCTGCGCCAAGGACGCCAAGGTGATCGCCTTCGCGCAGCAGATGATCACCGATCACTCGGCCGCGCTGGCGCGCCTCGGCGCGCTGATCGCCAAGCTCGGCGGCCAGGACAGCCCCGAGCGGGCGTCGCTGGTGGACGTCTCGAATCAGCAGGTGGCGCTCATCTCGTCGGATCGCCAGAGCGGCGCCTGCGACCAGATCTACGTCAAGGTCCAGATCGAGGACCACGGCACGGTCAAGGCGCTCATCGAGGAGCTGCTGGCGCCGTCGGCGCAGTCGCCCGACGTGGTCACCGAGGTCGGCGCCGAGAAGACCACCGTCCAGGGGCACCTCGACGAGGCGCTCGCGCTCGCGCCCGAGGGGGGGATCTCGGTCGGCGGCCACGGCGGCGGCGGCGCCTGCCCGGGCGCCAAGCTGACCGAGGGCCAGGTCGTCAAGTGGCTCATGGTCTCCAACCAGGGCGAGGTCGACGACGGGCAGATGGTGCTGCAGAAGGGGACCATCCCCGCCGCGCGGACCTTCGCCCAGCGCATGATCGACGACCACGGCGCGGCGCTGGCCCGCGTCCAGGCGCTGGCGAGCCGCCTCGGGATCACGCCCCAGGAGAGCCAGGACAGCCGCGAGAAGGAGCTGAGCGGTGACGTCGACGACGAGATCCTGAACGCGCTCCAGACGCCGATCTTCGATCTGGCCTACATCGACATCGAGGTGCTCGATCACTACGACGACCTCGACACCATCGACGACGACCTCCTGCCGTCGGTCTGCACGCCCGATCTCAAGGCCGAGGTCGCCGCGGAGCGCAACGTCGTGGCGATGCACGAGACGCTGGCGCGGGCGGCCGAGCCGGCCGTGCGCGCCGCCGCCACGCCGTAGCCCGACCGTGGGCTGACCTGCCCCTCGGCCGCGCTGGTCGTCCGGCCGGCGCGCCGAGGGGCGCCGTCATGTCGCGGCCTCGATCGGATTTCGAAGGGGGGTCAGGCCAGTCGATAGTGGGTGCCGCGGCCGATCTGGACGGGGACGAAGGCGGGCTCGAGGGCGGCGATGGCCGCCTCGGCGGAGCCGAGGAAGAGGCATCCGTCGGGGCGGAGGAACTGGCGGACGCGGGCGAGGATGCGGCGGCGCGCCGGCTCGTCGAGGTAGAGGAGGACGTTGCGCATGAACACCACGTCCATCGGCGGCACGAACGACCAGTCGTCCACCAGGTTGAGCGGCGTGAACTCGGTCAGCCGGCGGATCGGCTCCTTCACGCGCCAGGCCGAATCGACCGGCTCGAAGTAGCGCGGCAGGAGCTCGGGCGCCAGCCCCCGCTCGATCTCCGCCTGGGTGTAGACGCCGCCGCGCGCGCGCTCGATCAGCGCCGCCGAGAGATCGGTCCCGCGGACGCGGATCGTCCACCCGGGCAGGATCGGGAAGCACTGCTCGACGGCGATCGCCAGGCTGTAGGCCTCCTGCCCGCTGGCGCACCCGGCCGACCAGACGTCGAGGCGCCGCGCCGGGGCGCGCGCCGCCACCAGGCGCGGCAGCACCTCGCGCCGGAGCGCCGCGAACGCCGCCGGCTCGCGGAAGAACGAGGTCTCGTGCGTGGCCATCGCCTCGACGACCCGGTCGCGCAGCTCGGCCGAAGGCCGCGCCCGCAGGCGCTGGATGAGCCCGGCGACCGAGCCGTCGGCCTCCTTCCGCGCCAGCGGCCCCAGGCGCGCCGCCACCAGGTAGGCCTTGCTCTCGTCGAGGACGATCGCCGCCCGCTCGTGGACCAGGCGGCGGACGTAGTCGAAGTCAGCGTCGGTCAAGGGCCGCCCCTCCGTCGCGGCGCGCCGGCAGCGCGCGCACCAGGTGGCGCGCGATCGCCTCCAGCGGGAGCACCGCCTCGGCCAGCGCCGCGTCGGCCACCGCCTTCGGCATCCCCCACACGGCGCTCGTCGCCTCGTCCTGCGCGACGACGCGGCCGCCGCAGCGCCGGATCTCCTGGCAGCCCGCCAGGCCGTCCTGGCCGATCCCGGTGAGGACCACCGCCAGCGCCCCCCGCCCGTAGACCGCGGCCGCCGAGGCGAAGAGCTGGTCGACCGACGGGCGGCAGCCGTTCTCGCGCTCCCCCTGATGGACCCGGAGCGTGGCGCGCCCGAACACGCGCGCCACCTGCAGGTGGTAGTCGCCGGGGGCGATCCAGACGCCGCCCGGCTCGAGGAACTCGCCGCCCCGCGCCTCGCGCACCGGCAGGCCGCACTTCTCGGTCAGCGTCTCGGCCAGCATCTTGGTGAACAGCGGCGGCATGTGCTGGACGACGGCCACCGGCACGGTCGGGCGGCCGAGGCCACCCAGCACCGTGGCCAGCGCCGCCGGCCCGCCCGTCGAGGCGCCGATCACCAGCGCCTCGGCCTTCCCGGCGTCGGCGGGCGGCGCCGGCGCCGGCGCGGCGGGGCGGGCGCGCGCCGCCGGGTGGTGGAGGGCGTGGATCTTCGGGACCAGCAGCCCGCGGAGGTCGTCCGCCTCGACGCGCGCGCTCGGCTTGGCCACGTAGTCGCTGGCGCCGAGGAACAGCGCCTTGACGGTGATCGCCGCGCCCCGCTCGGTGAAGGAGCTGAACATGATGACCGGGACGCGCGGGTCCGCCACCCGCAGCGCGGCCAGCGTCTCCAGCCCGCCCATCACCGGCATCTCGACGTCCAGCAGCACCACGTCCGGCGCCAGCTGCGCGAACATCCGCAGCGCCGCCTGGCCGTTCGGCGCCGCGCCGACCACGCGCACGGTCGGCTCGGCCCCGAGCGCGTTCGAGACCAGCAGGCGGATGGCCGAGGCGTCGTCGACGATCAGGACGCGGATCGGCTCCACGCTCACCCCTCCGCCGCCGGGGCGACCAGGCGGTCGACGTCGAGCACGTGCAGCAGGCGCCCCGCCAGCTTGTAGGCGCCGACGATCAGCTCGCGGTCGCGGGCGCCGAAGGTGGAGGGCGGGGCCTCGAAGCCGGCCGCCGGGACGTCGAGCACGTCGTCGATCCGGTCGACCAGCAGGCTCACCGGGCCGTCCTTCAGCTCGACGACCAGGTTCATCACGCCGGCCTCCGCCGCGCGGGGCGGCAGGGCCAGGCGCTCGCGCACGTCGACGACCAGGAGGATCTGGCCGCGCAGGTTCACCAGGCCCCGCACGCCGCGCGGCGCCCGCGGGACCGGCGTGACCGGGCGGGCGCCGAACACCTCGCGCACGCGCCGCGACTCGATCCCGAACAGATCGTCGCGCAGGTAGAAGGTGCAGAACTGGCGGCCCCCCGTCATCCCGCCGCCTCCGGGCGGAGGTGCGCCTGGCGGATGAGCGTCCCCACGTCGAGCAGCTCGGTCGCGCGGCCGTCCACCACGCGCGAGCCGAGGACGAACCGCCGCGAGCCGGGACGCTCGACCCCGGTGGGGACGTCGGCGATGTCGATGATCTCGTCGACGACCAGCCCCACCTCGTCGTCGCCCGCGCCGTGCACGATCACCCGCACCACGTCGGGCACCCCCGGCTTGGGCTGGGCGCGCGGCCGGGCCCGCCGCTCGTCGAGGAAGTCCGACACGCGCAGGAGCGGCAGGATCTTCCCGCGGTACTGGACGACGTCCAGCGCGCCCAGCCGCTCGAGCGCGCCGGCCGGGAACTGCTCGAGCCGCGTCACCAGCGCGGTCGGGATGGCGACCCGGCCGTCCTCGCTGCAGCGGCAGACGATGACCGGGTGGGTGGGGACCGCCGCGCGGCGCGGGCGGCGCTCCTCGGGCGGGGCCGCCTCGCGCCCGGCGCGGTCGCCCTGGAGGACGCGCGCGTGCTTGGCCAGCCCCTCGACGTCGACGATCAGCGCGACGGTGCCGTCGCTGAGGATGGTCGCCCCGCCGAACAGCGCCAGCCCGGCCAGCTGCTTGTCGAGCGGCTTGACCACGATCTCGTAGGCGTCCTCGACCCGGTCGACCACCAGCCCGAGCTGCTCGTCGCCGACCTGCAGCACCAGGAGGGTGAGGCGCTCGCGGCCGGCGGCCTCGGAGAGCCCCAGCTCGCGGGCGAGGTCGACCACCGGGCAGAGCCGGTTCCGCAGCCGGAACACCGGCGTCCCGTGGAACAGCTCGACGCGTGACCCGGCGTCGCCCCCCAGGCGCAGGAGCTCGACCAGGCTCGCCTGCGGGATCACGAAGCGCTGCTCGCGGCAGCCGACCACCAGCGCCGGCAAGATCGCCAGCGTGAGCGGCAGCCGGATCCGGAAGCTGGTCCCCTGACCGGCGCGGGTCTCGATGTCGATGCTGCCGTTGATGCGGCGGATGTTGGAGCGGACCACGTCCATGCCGACGCCCCGCCCCGAGAGGGCGGTGACGGTCTCGGCCGTCGACAGCCCGGGGTGGAAGATCAGCTCGGCGGCGTCGCGGTCGCTCATCCGGCGCGCCGCCTCGGGCGTCGTCAGGCCGCGCGCGATCGCCTTGGCCTTGACCTTCTCGAGGTCGATGCCGGCGCCGTCGTCGGCGATCTCGATCATCACCTGCCCGGCCTGGTGGCGCGCGCGCAGCACGAGGGTCCCCTCGCGCGGCTTGCCGGCGGCGGCGCGCGCCTCGGGCGACTCCAGCCCGTGGTCGATGGCGTTGCGCACCATGTGCGTGAGCGGATCGCGGATGGCGTCGACCAGCGTGCGATCGAGCTCGGTCTCCTGCCCCTCGAGGACCAGGCGGACCTGCTTGCCGAGCGCGGCCGCCAGTTCGCGCACCACCCGCGGGAACTTGCTCCAGACGCCCGCCAGCGGCTGCATCCGGGTCTTGAGCACGTCGGCCTGCAGCTCGCTGGTGACGTGGTTCAGCTTCTGCGACATGGCGATGAGCGCCGCCTCGTCGCCGCTGGCCGCCGACTGCAGCAGCTGGTTGCGCAGCAGCACCAGCTCGCCCACCAGGTTCATCACGTCGTCGAGCAGCGCCACGTCGACCCGCACGTGGCTGTCGGAGACGGCGCCGCCCGGCCCGAGGTCGGCGGCCGCCGGCGCCTCGGCCGCCGGCGGAACCGACGGCGGCGCGGCAGCCGGGCGCTCCTGCAGCCGCGTGAGCCGCGCCACCAGCCCCGCGGCGTCGACCTCCCCCTCGCGTTCGCCGTCGCTGGCCTCCAGGCTCGCCAGCACGCGCCGGACGGCGTCGAGCGTCCCCAGGAGCGCGCTCACGATCTCGGGCGCGGCGGCGCGCCCCTCGTCGCGCAGCTGCGCCAGCAGGCTCTCGGCCGCGTGCGTGATCGCCTGCAGCCCGGTGAAGCCGAAGAACCCGCAGGTCCCCTTGATGGTGTGGATCACCCGGAACAGCCGCACCACGATCTGGTGGTCGGACGGCGCCCGCTCCAGCGCCACCAGATCGACCTCCATCTGGTCGGTCCCCTCGCGGCTCTCGAGCAGGAACTCGCGGACGACGTCATCCATGGTCGGTCACCCTCGCCGGCGAAGCCGCCGCTCAGTGCTGGAACAGGTTGACGATCTTCTGCAGGTTGGAGGCCATGCGGGCCAGCTCGTGCGCCGCCTGCAGCGAGTCGGCCACCGCGGTGCCGCTCTGCCGCGTCATCCGCGCCAGCTCCTCGATGTTGGTGGCGATCTCCGACGAGGCCTGCGCCGCCATGGTGATGCTGGAGGTGATCCGGATGGTCATGTCGGTCTGGCCGTTGACCGACGACGACACGCCCTCCTGGAACTGCTTGACGTCGACGATCACCTTGCCGATCCCCTGGATCGCCTCCACCGCCTGGGTGGTGTCGCGCTGGATGGTCAGCGTGCGGCGCCCGATGTTCTCGGTCTCCTTGGCCGTCTGCTTGGCCAGCTCCTTGACCTCGTTGGCCACCACCGCGAACCCGCGGCCCGCCTCGCCGGCGCGCGCCGCCTCGATGGTGGCGTTGAGCGCCAGCAGGTTGGTCTGCTCGGCGATGGAGGTGATCACCTTGACCACGTTGCCGATCTCCTGGCTGCTCTCGTCGAGCCGATCGATCGAGGCCTTGGCCACCTCCGCCGTCGACACCGCCGCCTTGGCGCTCTCCCCCGCCTGGGTGGTGATCTTGGCGACGTTGCTGACGCCGCGCTCGAGGTGCTCGGCCGCCTGCGCGATGTCGTGCAGGTTCTTCCGGATCTGCTCGGCCGCCGCCGACACCGAGTTGGCCTGCATGGCGCTCCCCTCCGCCGCGTCCGAGAGCTGGCGCCCGTTGGCGGTCAGCTCCTCGGCGGCCCCCGCCAGCGAGGTGGCGTTCTCGTGGATGACCTTGATGTTCTTGCGCAGGTTCTCGGTGGTCTTCTTCAGCGAGGCGGCCATCTGGCCGATCTCGTCCTGCGACCGCACCTCGATCGTCTCGGTCAGGTTCCCCTCCGAGATCGCCGCCAGCACCCGCATGATCTCCCGCACCGGCACCAGGATGACGTGCCCGAGGAGCAGCGCGATCACCGCCGCCAGCGCGAGCGCGCCGGCCACGATCACGATCTGGGCCCCCACCGTGCCGTTCGGCCGCCGCAGCGCCATCACCACCGTCCCCAGCAGCTTCCCGCCCGACTCGATGGGTGTGGCCGCGAAGACCGTGTCGTCGTGCACCTCGACCTGGGCGACCGGCGAGCTGGTCAGGCGCTCCGACAGCGCGGCGAGCGCGCCGGTGTCGCCCCGCTGCGCGTAGACCTTGCCGCCGCTG
Source organism: Polyangia bacterium (assembly GCA_035546895.1). Classification (GTDB taxonomy): domain Bacteria; phylum Myxococcota_A; class Polyangia; order Fen-1088; family Fen-1088; genus JADGRB01. The sequence continues at coordinate 6,635 of DASZVW010000568.1, read as the reverse complement.
AACACCGCGGCGGCGCGGAAGTCGGGATCGTGCTCCAGGTAGCCGAGCACCTCCATCGTCGCCGCGGCGTCGCCGAGGGCCAGGTTCGGCCCCACCACGTTGACCAGCAGCGGCGCCGTGGCGCGCGCCTTCTCCGAGAGCGCCTGGGCCACCGCCTGGCGCTCGCTGGTGGCGGTGTAGATCGTCTGCACGACCACCGCGACGGTGAGCGGCCCCATCGCGACGAGCATCAACTTCGTCCGGAGCTTCATGTCGGTCTCTCCTAGCCCCCCGAATAGCCGAGCACCGCCACCCCCGCGGGCAGCGACTTGGCGCTGGCGGCGTCGACCAGGCAGATCCCCCCGTCGATCCGCTTGAGCGCCTCGACGCACTCGGCCGGCGTGGCGACCGTCTCCGGCTTGCGCATCTCGCCGCGGAAGACCTCCTGCTTGATCTTGGCGAGCACCACCTCCTCGGGCGCCCCGATCACTTCGGCCAGCCACTTGAACTCGGGGCTCCCCGGCGCGTTGAGGAGGATGGTCACGTCGAGCCCGCTCTTCCAGGTCTTGGCCTTCGCCGTGTAGAAGGCCTTCACCTCGGCGCGGCTCACCTGCGCGGTGGCGTTCTTGGCGCTGCGAAGAAAGACGAAGTCGGCGGCCAGGCCGGACCCCGCGGGCACGGTCAGGAGAGCGGCGACCATGAGAATGAGCAACCGGCGCGTCATGTTCCCCCCTAGAACCCGAAGGCCGCCTGCATGGTGGCGCGCAGGGCCGTGTCGGTTTGGGCGTGATCCCACTCGAGCTCCAGCTTCAGCGCGAAGGAGGTGGTGGGGCTCCACTTGCCGCCGAACGACAGCTCCCGGAGGTTGCCCCGCGCCTGCTGTCCGGTGAGCGCGTAGAACGGATCCGGCGCCGCCGGGAAGTCGACCAGCTCGGCGCGGAAGTACGGCGTCACCAGCCCGAGAGCGTAGCCCGCCTCGATGAAGCTCGCCCAGGTGGTGAAGGTCGGGCCGCCGGGCGCGAGGTGCTGGATGCTGAACCCTTCGAGGATGAGGTGGACCGGGTACTCCACGTAGGCGACGTGCGCGCCGAAGATCTGCTCGCGCAGCGTGAGCGGCTGGGGCGAGAGCATGGTCGTGGGGTCGACGGGGCTGGGCGGGATCCAGTCAACGTAGCCGTTGCCGCCGACGATCAGCCCGGGGAGGAAGCCGGGCTCGTACCGGAGGCGGAGGTTGAAGGCCTTGGCGTTGTTGTAGTCCTGGCGATCGACGACCTCGGCCGAGGTGGGGCCGTGGCCGTTCAGCACCTCGGCGTCATACGTGAAGGCCTGGTTCCCGGCGTGGATGCGCCCGCTGGCGCGGAGGCCGACGCCGAGCGGCGGCAGCAGCGCCTGCTCCTCGAACTGCGAGACCGTGACCGGCCGATCGACGCTCAGGATGTAGATGGCGGCGCCCTGGGGATAGGCGGTGTTGAAGTAGCCGAGCGCGGTGTGGAAACGGCCGGCCGAGAGCTGGAACCACTCGCGGAACTCGTAGCTCAGGACGGCGCGGTCGACGTCCACCTGGAACTCGTTCCCCTCGGGGACGTCGAACACGATCTCGCTGATGAGCGACAGCTTGCCGAGCTGCCCGCGCGAGAACACGTCGAAGGTCGGGACGGCGAAGGTGTTGGCCGTTTGCCCCTCGTCGTGCTCGACCCCGTAGGTGATGTCCCCGTAGACGTTCATCTGCAGGGTGGTCTCCTGTTGACCGCGCGCCGGGCCGGCGAGCGCGATCCACGTTGAAGCGGCGCAAACGATCCCGATCGGCGCTCGGCGCATCGGCGTTGATCTCGTCGGCAACACGTGTGGGCCTCAGCCGGCAACCGCCGCCGGCAGGACGCGCAACACTGCCTCCAACTCCTCGCGGGTGGTGATCTTCTTGACGAAGGCCGCCGCGCCGAGCTCGATGACCCGCTTCTGGGCGCCGGGCTGGCTGTCGGCCGACAGCACGATTGTCCGCGGCAGCCGGCCGGCCGATCCCAGCCGCTCGAGCACCTGGTAGCCGTCTATTTCCGGCATGGTCAGGTCGAGGAACATGAGGTCGAAGCTCTCCGCGGTGCACCTGGCGATCGCCTCGGCGCCGCCGGAGGCCTCGGTCAAATCGGTGAGCAACTCGGGCGGGAGGACCTTCTTGAGGATCAACCGCGCGGTGCGCGAGTCGTCCACGACGAGGAGACGCATGGTTGCGGCATCGGCGTGTCGCGGCGTCAACCTTAGGTCAAAGTCGTACAAGATCGCACGTTGTGCTCAAGTTTGGGGCCGTCGTTGCCGATGCGAAGGGGCGCGCCGTGACCGGGTCATTGAGCGAAGAGAAGCGCGACGCGCTCCAGGAGCTCGTCAACCTCGGAATGGGCTCGGCAGGGGCCGCGTTGGCGACGTTGCTCGAGGACTTCGTCGAGCTGGCGGTCCCGCGCATCCTCTCGGTCGGGCCCGACGATCTGTCGCGCATGGTGGAGATGGAGCCCTGGATGTCGCGCGAGCTGCAAGGCGTGCGCCAGACGTTCTTCGGCGATCTGTCGGGCGAGTCGGTGATGCTGTTCGACGAGGTCGGGTACGGCCAGCTGGCCGGGCGCCTCGGCTACCGCGCCCCCCTGTCGCCGAGCGCGCAGGAGGAGATCGTCCTCGACCTGGCCAACATCGTGATCGGCGCCTGCGTGAACGGGATCACCGGGCCCCTCGAGGAGGTGGTGAGCTTCGCGCGCCCCGCGCTGATGGACGAGCGGACCAAGATCGCGCGCCTCATGGCCACCGACCTCGTCACCTGGAAGCAGGCGCTGCTGTTCAGCATCGAGTTCCGCCTCCGTTCCTGCCGGTTCGAAAGCCGCGTGCTGGTGCTGCTGTCCGAGAGCTCCGGCGAGCGGATCGATCAGGCCTTGACCCGATTCCTGGGCGGCCTCGGCTGACCATGGAGGGCGGCGGGGCGGGGCAGGAGGCGCCGGGCGAGCTCCACCTCTCGCCCCACCTGCTCGCGCTGCTGCTCGATCGCCTCAACGTGGGCGTGCTGACGCTGTCGCTCGACATGACGGTGCTGCAGTGGAACCGCTTCTTGCACGCGCACACCGGCGTCCCGGCCTCGGAGGTGGTGGGCCAGAACCTGTTCGCGCGCTTCCCGGAGCTCGATCGGGAGTGGATCGAGCGCAAGGTCCGCGGCGTGGCGCTGCTGAAGACCTTCGCCTTCAGCTCCTGGCAGCAGCGCCCCTACGTGTTCCGGGTGGAGAACCACCGGCCCATCACCAAGACGCTGGAGCCGATGCGCCAGGACGGCGCCTTCATCCCGCTGGTCGAGGACGGGGTGGCCAAGGCGGTCAGCATCATCTTGATCGACGCCACCGACACCTTCGAGTCGCGGACCCGCCTCGACGCGGCGCTGGCCGCGCTGGCCGCGCAGAGCGAGCGCGACGGCCTCACCGGCATCTTCAACCGCCGGAAGCTCGACGAGATGATGGACGCCGAGATCAAGCGGGCCCGCCGCTACCACCACGAGCTGTCGATCGTGATGTTCGACATCGACCACTTCAAGCGGGTCAACGACCGCTTCGGGCACCTGCTGGGCGACGAGGCGATCAAGCACGTCGCGCGCATGGCCACCAACACGCTGCGCGAGACCGACGTGGTCGCCCGCTACGGCGGCGAGGAGTTCGTGGTGCTGCTGCCCGAGGTCGGCCTGGAGGGGGGCGAGATCGCCGCCGAGCGGGTGCGCCAGATGATCGCCCGCCGGCCCGTGCCCGCCGAGCCGGAGCCGATCCCGGTGACCGTGAGCCTCGGCGTGACGGCGCTCCGCGACGGCCAGCAGGACGGCCACGCCCTCATCGCCGAGGCGGACGCCGCGCTCTACCGCTCGAAGAGCGGCGGCCGGAACCGCACCTCCGTGTTCCACCCGGCGTCGCCCGGGCCGGACGCTTGACAGCGACGCCGCCGGGATGGTTGAAGCGGATCGCTGACAACTGAATAGACGCCTCGGGTGCCCAGTCAGGGCATAAAAGGGAAGCCGGTCGATGCCGGCGCGGTCCCGCCACTGTGAGTGAGGGAGCCTTCCAGACCACTCGACGTCCGTCGGGGAAGGGGGAGGCGCCGCGAATCGATTCCGCGATTCGCGCTTCACGAGCCAGGAGACCTACCCGAGGCCGTAGCTTCTTTCTCCGCGCGGACGGAGGCGGGCTGCCGGTTCTCCCCGTCTGAAGCGGCGCCTCCCCTCGTTCGCGGAGCGAGGGTCCTCATGCCGCCGAGCTCGGCGCCAGCTCCCAAACAGCCGACCGTCCCCGCCCCCCGCCGAATCGCCCTCGCCGCGGCCATGGTGGTGGCGGCGGCGTTCGGATCCTCCGCCCGCGCCGCCGAGGACGCGGGTGCGGGCGACGCCGGCGCGGCGCCCGCCGTGGAGGCCGCGCCGCCGCCGGAGGCCGGGGACGCCGCGCCGCCGTCCGCCTCCGCGCCGGCGGACAACCCCGCCTTCCGGACCACCGTCAGCGCCGCCCCCCCGGCGCCGACCCTGCCGCGCGAGGATCGGGCGGCCGCCGCCTCGGTGGTGCTCCCGGCGGAGAGCCCGCGCGCCTACGACGACCTCGGCTCGCTCCTCGTGCAGGTCCCGGGCGTCACCGTGACGCGGACCGGGGCGTCGCAGGCCTTCACCAGCCTCACGCTGCGCGGCTCGACCCCCGACCAGGTCCAGATCTACGTGGACGGCGTCCCGCTCGACATCGCGGAGGGGGGCGGCGTCGACGTCTCCACGCTGCCGCTGGGGGACGTCGAGCGGGTGGAGGTCTACCGGGGGACGTCGCCGCTGGCCTTCGGCGAGGCCGCGCTCGGCGGCATCATCTCGATCACCACCCGCACGCCGGGCCTGCCCCGCGCCAGCGCCCGCGCGGGCGTCGGCTCGTTCGGGACCGCCTTCGGCGACGCCTCGGGCGGCGGCCGCGTCGGCCGCCTGCGGCTCTACCTGGGCGCCCACGTCTACGCGACGAAGGGCGACTACCCGTTTCAGTACAACCCCACCCCGCTCAACCCCGACACCGGGATCGAGACGGTCCGCCAGAACAACGACGCCTTGGAAGGCAACGGCGTCCTCCGCGCCGTGCTGTCGCTCGCCGGACGGCGGACGCTGGCGCTCGGGCTCGTCGGCTTCGCCCGCGCCGAGGGGCTCCCCGGCCCGACCAACCAGCTGGCGTTTCACACGCGGTTTCACACCGCGCGCGGCCTCGGGACCCTGCGCTACGAATCACGAGACGATCTCGGCCCCGGCGGGCGTCTCTCGGCCGAGGCGTTCGTGAGCGTGGAGCGCGATCGGCTGCTCGATCCCGACGCCGAGATTCAAAAATCCCCGCAGTTCTTCTTCCACGACACCACGCTCTCGATCGGGACGACCGTCCACGCGACCCGCCCGCTCTCGGACTGGGGGCGCGCGGCGGCGATCCTGGAGGCCCGCCGCGAGACCTACACCCCCGACGACGAGACCGACGCCGCCGACTCCGGCCTTCCCGCGCGCCGCCTGCTCGGCGTGGCCGGCGCGGAGCTGACGTTCTACCTGCACCGCCTCGATCTGGAGGTCACCCCGTCGGCGCGGATCGAAGGCATGGACGACACGGTGACCGGCCTCAACACCAACGATCAGCCGCTGCCGGCCGGCCCGGCCGTCGCGCGCCTGCTGCCCACCTACCGGCTGGGGGTGGTGCGGCCGCTCTCGCCGGTGGTGACGCTCAAGGCGAACGTCGGCGAGTATCACCACGCGCCGTCGTTCCTGGAGCTCTACGGCGACGGCACGCACCGGCTCCTCGGCAACCCCGGCCTGGTGCCCGAGTCGGGGGCCAACGCCGACGTCGCGCTCTGGATCGATCGCCCCGGCGCCCGGGTGTCGGCGGCCAGCCGCACCACCCTGTTCGGGACGCTGGCCGACGACCTCATCTACTGGCAGCTGACCTCGGCGGGGCCGTCGCGCGCCGAGAACCTGAGCCGCGCGCGCGTGTACGGCCTCGAGCAGGAGCTGCAGCTCGGGCTCGGACGCCACGCGCGGGTGGTGGCGCAGGCGACCTACCTGGTCGCCGAGGACGAGAGCGACAACCCGACGACGCGCGGGAAGCAGATCCCGCACCACCCCCGCTGGAGCGGCTACGCGCGGCCGGAGGCGGTCCGTCTCGGCCTGCCGCACGGGCTCGAGCTCGGCGCGTACGTCGACGGCGCGGTGCTGGCGGGGGGGTACGACGACCCCGCTCGCCTGTTTTCGATCCCGGCGGCGGTCCTGGTCGGCGCGGGCGCGAGCCTCTCCCGGCCGCGATCGGGGCTCCGGCTCACGGTCAGCGCGCTGAACCTGACCGATCTCACCGCCTGGAACGTCAGTTACTGGCCACTCCCCGGCCGGACGGTGTTCGTCTCGCTCGCCTACGACTCGGCGTCCGCCGAGGACGCGGGCGCGGCGGGCTTGCAATCATTCGGCCCCCTCTGAACGAGCCCCCAAGGAGCGATCTCATGCGACGGACACTGATCATCGGGTTGTGGGCGGCGGCCGCGATCGGCTGCGGCGGCACCACCCCCAGCCCCCCGCGCCCGGACGCCGGCGGAGGAGACTCGGGGCAGGACGCCGCCGCCCCGGCGACCGACCCGCCGCCGATGTCGGGGCTGGCGGTCAT
>DASZVW010000567.1:0-1633 GCA_035546895.1 Polyangia bacterium | reverse complement strand
AGCAGCGCCGCCATCCCCGGCGCGCGCGCCATCGCCTCCCCCTTCTCGGTCTGGTCGAGCGTCGCCTGCGTCGAGCTCACCATCTTGGTGGCGAAGTCGTAGTCGAACCGAGCGGGCGGCGAGGCGATCAGGTCGACGCGGGTGAGCGAGCCGTCCGCGGTGGCGCCGGCGCCGAGCTCGATGGAGCTGACGCTCATCCCCAGCCGCCGCGCGTAGCCGACGATCTTGGCGTCGTCCGCGGCGCGCGCGTCGAGCAGCTTGGCCGCGTAGTCGCGCACCGAGGCGCGGGTGGCGCGCCGCTCGGCGATGCGGGCGTCGGCCATCACCTCCTGGTTCCGCCGGTGCAGCTCGGTGAGGATGCGCTGATCGGCGCCGCCGCGCTCGTCATGGCGCGAGTTGACCGTCGCCGCCGCGGGCGCCGGCGTGTCGGGCGCCGCCGTCTGCGCCGCCACCCCCGCCGAGACGAGCAAACAAACCGCGGCCCCCGCCGCCCACCAGCTGCCGAGCTTCGCCTTCCCCATGTCACCCACCTCCCCTATCCTCGAAACCTGACGCTCGAGCCCTCCCCGTCAAGCCCGAGCGCCGCGCCCGACGTATACTTGGAGCATGAGCAAGTTTCGCGGGACGGTCCGCCGGAGCGATCTCGAAGGCGGACATTGGCAGCTCGAGGCCGACGACGGCACCACCTACGTGCTGGAGGGGGCGACGCGCGGGATCGAGCAGGAGGGCGCCAAGGTCGAGATCGACGGCGCCGTCGATCGCGAGGCGATGGGCTTCGCCATGACCGGCCCGACGCTGCGCGTGAAGAGCGGAAAAAAAGTCTGACCCGCTCCTGATCTAGAGTAGCGGCGGATGGAGGACATTCGCCGCGCCACCCGGCGCTACGAGCAGTGGCTGGGCGGGCTCATCCCGCTGGTGGCGGCGGACCTGCGCGAGAAGCACGCGCGCATGCGCCTGGGCCCGTTCTTCTTCATGCGGGCCACCTTCTACCGCTGGTGCCAGCTCTGGCGGGCCAAGGCCCACGACCTCGGCGAGGCGGCGCGCGCCGCGCCGGTCGCCGCGGTGGGCGACCTCCACCTGGAGAACTTCGGCACCTGGCGCGACAGCGACGGGCGCCTGATCTGGGGGATCAACGACTTCGACGAGACCACCACCCTCCCCTGGACGCAGGACCTGGTGCGGCTGGCGGCCAGCGCCCACCTGGCGATCTTCGCCGATCACATCGCCGTCCGCCGGCGCACCGCCTGCGGCGCGATCCTGGAGGGCTACCGCGCGGGCCTCGAGGCGGGTGGGAAGCCGTTCGTGCTCGAGGAGACGCACGGCTGGCTCCGGCGCGTCGCCACCGGCGAGCTGCGCCACCCGACGGCCTTCTGGGCCAAGATGGACGCCCTCCGCCCCGCGTCCGCCGTCGACCGCGGGGCCCGCGCCGCCATCACCGGGGCGATGCCGGCCGGCGGTCTGACGATCCGCTTCGCCCGCCGGGTCGCCGGGCTGGGGAGCCTGGGGCGGCCGCGCTTCGTGGGCATCGCCGACTGGCTGGGCGGGCGCGTGGCGCGCGAGGCGAAGGCCACCGCGCCATCGGCCTGGGTGTGGGCCGGCGACGCCGACGGCGACGGCGTCGACCGCTACACCC
>DASZVW010000566.1:0-2040 GCA_035546895.1 Polyangia bacterium | reverse complement strand
GCGCCTGCGGCGGCGGGGGCGGCGGCGCCACCGGCGCCGCGGGGATCGGCTCGTCGATGTGGGTGCGGACCGCGTCCGCCAGGCGCAGCATGGTGGCGCGCGCCTCGGCGACGGTGCAGACGTCGCAGCTCTTCGACTCGGTGGCGATGGGGAGCGCGGCGGGCGCCGCCCCCTCGGTGGAGTAGAGCCGCGCCACCCCCTTGTAGCTGTTCCCGGCCACGTCGACCCGCACCTTGACCAGGTAGCCGACGTCCAGCACCTGGCCGATCGACTTCAGGCAGGGGGAGGCGTCGCAGCGCTGCAGCTCGGGGTGTCCTTCGAGCTTGTGGGCGGTGTCGCCCGGATCGACGACCTGGATCCCGGCCCGCACCAGCCCCAGCACGAACCCGTCCTGCAGCTGGTTGGCCAGCGCCGGGGCGTTGCCCCCCTCGATCTGGAACTCGGGGATCGTGACGCGCGCACGGGCCCGGGCGGCGGGCGCGGCGGCGAGGACGGTCAGGCCCAGCACGAAGGCGGGTAGGAGGCGCATCCTCGACGACATCTTACCTCAACTCGGCAGCCGGACCGAACGGCTGGAGCCGAAGGGGGGCGCCCGGCGGCTCGCGCCCGGGCCCTCAGTCGCGGCCGCCGTCCGGAATTCCGCCGTCGGGCGCGCCGCCGTCCGGGGCGGCGGCGCCGGCGTCGGGCGGGGCGCAGGTGGGGGAGAGGCCGTGGGCGGGGAGATCGAAGCAGTAGTGGACCGAGCCCTGGTCCGGGAGCTGCGGGCAGCGCGCGGCCGCCCAGCAGGCGGCGCGGGGGGCGTCGGTCTCGCAGGAGAACACCGCCCGGGACGGCGAGGAGAGGTAGTCGAGCTCCATCCGCGCGCGGCCCAGCGCCTGGGCGCCGACCAGCCCGTCGATCTCCGGCCCCTCGGGGAGGATGTCGAACCGCAGCCCCTGCAGGAACGGCTCGTCGTCGGAGATGACGGCGACGGGGATGCTCCCGTTCAACTCCAGGTAGGCGGCGCTGTTCTGGGCCACGCCGCTGTTGTTGGGATCGAGGTCGCAGGCCGCTCCGCAGAGGTCGCGGGCCGGGTTGGTGACCCGGTTGTAGGAGACGAGCTCCGTCCGCCGCGAACGTCCGAGCTCGACGCAGGGGCCGGGGTCGTCGTTGCTCCCGGCCTCCAGGTTGACCAGCGCGTAGCGCGGGATCGCCGCCCAGACGAGGACGTCGATCGGCACCGGCCAGGTGGCGACGTAGAGCGGCGGTGGCGCGGGCGCGGGGGGCGTCGCCGGGACCGGGGGGAGCGCCAGCGGCGCTGGCTTCATGGCGGCCGCGGCGGCCACCACCCGGGCCCAGGCCGAGGCGGCGAGCACGAGGGGCCCCACGCCGGTGTCGACCATCAGCGCCAGGTCGACGCCGCTCGCCTGCCCGATGGCGGCCTGGGCGTTGGTGCAGGTGGCGAGCGACAGCCGCGGCGACCCGGCCTGCGGCGTGAAGGCGTCGGGGACGGCGCAGGCGCGCAGCACCACCCGCGTCGCCGGGACGTCGAGCGGCCCGCGCAGCCCGAGGAAGTCCGGATCGCCGTCGGCCGTGATCTCGCCGCCCCCGAAAGGCGTGAAAGTGACGACCGCGTATCCGGCGTCCTCCAGCAGCGAGGCGTCCTCGCCGAGGTGGTTCCAGAAGGTCATCGAGGTGCAGAGCCCCGGCCCGCCGCCCGGGCAGAGCGCGCCGAAGCGGAGCTCGACCGAATAGTTGTGAAGGAGGTCGGCCCCCAGCACCCCCCGCGGCAGCGCGGTGGCGTCGCCGACGGGAAACAGCGGCACCTGGAAGACGTCCCAGTCGCGGAAGGTGGCGCGCAGGGGCGGGCCCGGCAGGCCGGCGCCGTAGAGGTTCCAGCCGGCCGAGGTGGTCGCCAGGCTCTGGCCGGTGTCGCTCGCCAGGAGGGTGAACGGGCTGCCGGTGTCGACCACCATCTGGAAGGTGGCGCCCGCCGGGGTGGTCGGGGGGCCGGCCAGCGCCAGCAGCGCGCCGCCGTCGGGCACCTGGCCCCCGTCGGGG
>DASZVW010000565.1:0-3824 GCA_035546895.1 Polyangia bacterium | reverse complement strand
GCCACCGGCGGGAGCCACGGCGGCACGGGCACCTGCACCTGCGACTGCCCCGCCTGCGCCGCGGGCGAGACCTGCCCGGCCTGCAGCTGCGCCTGCACGAGCGGCGCGACCACCACCATGACGGCCGCCCCGGCCGGCTCGACCACCACCACCGGGACGACCGGGAGCGGCGGGGCGGCGGCCTCGGTCTGCGGCTGCCCCGCCTGCGCGGCGGGCGAGGCCTGCGCGCCGTGCGGCTGCGGGTCGGCGGCGGCCGATCCCTGCACCGCGCACACCGACGCCAAGTCGTGCGCGGCGGACAGCGCCGACGCCTGCGGCTGGACCGCGCTCAACATCGCCTGCGTCACCACGCCGTGCCCGACCGGCGCCTGCGCCCGCCTGTCGGCCGCCCGGGCGGCGGACGGCGGCTCCGGCAACGTCGTGTCGGGCGGGTGCGCCTGCGCCTGCGCCGGCTGCTCGGGCGCCGGCTGCCCCCCCTGCACCTGCGACTGCTGCCCGGTGTCGCCCCCGGTGGTCCTGGAGCCGGCCGCCGGCGGCTGAAAACGGCGGCCAACCGCCCGTCCGGGCGCGCTCGGCATTGACTCCTGACGGTCGCGCTGGGAGACTCCCCGCCTCCGTTTCACCCTGTCGTCCAAGGAGTCATCGATGTCCGAGTATTTGTTCACCTCCGAGAGCGTCACCGAAGGCCACCCCGACAAGCTGTGCGACCAGGTGTCGGACGGGATCCTCGACGCGCTCATCAAGGGGGACAAGGGGTCGCGGGTCGCGTGCGAGACGCTGACCAAGACCGGGTTCGTGATGGTGGCGGGCGAGGTGACCTCCTCGGCGCAGATCGATATCCCCAAGATCGTCCGCAGCGTGGTCAAGGAGATCGGCTACAGCGACTCGGCGATGGGCTTCGACTGGCAGACCTGCGGCGTGATGGTGGCGCTCGAGCAGCAGTCGCCCGACATCGCCCAGGGCGTCGACGGCAAGGGGGTCTACACCCGCGACGAGCAGGGGGCGGGCGATCAGGGGATGATGTTCGGCTTCGCCTGCGACGACACGCCCGAGCTGATGCCGATGCCGATCATGATGTCGCACAAGCTGTCGAAGCGCCTCGCCGAGGTGCGGAAGAAGGGGACGCTCGACTTCCTGCGCCCCGACGGCAAGAGCCAGGTGTCGGTGCGCTACTCGGCGGACGATCGCCCGCTGGCCATCGACGCGGTGGTCGTCTCCACCCAGCACAGCGAGGACGTGAAGTACAAGACGCTGAAGGAGGCGGTGATGGACGAGGTGGTCAAGCCCGTCCTCCCGGCCGCCCTGGTCAACAACAAGACCAAGTTCTTCATCAACCCCACCGGCCGCTTCGTGGTCGGCGGGCCCATGGGCGACTCGGGCCTCACCGGCCGCAAGATCATCGTCGACACTTACGGCGGCATGGGGCGCCACGGCGGCGGCGCCTTCTCGGGCAAGGACCCGTCGAAGGTGGATCGCTCGGCCTGCTACTACGCGCGCTACATCGCCAAGAACGTGGTGGCGGCCGGCCTGGCCCGCCGCTGCGAGGTGCAGCTCGCCTACGCGATCGGCGTGGCGGAGCCGGTGTCGCTGCTGGTCCACACCTTCGGCACCGCCAAGGTGGCGGAGGAGCGGCTGGCCGAGCTCGTGCGCGCCAACTTCGACTGCCGCCCGGGCGCGCTCATCCGCGAGCTGAACCTCCTGCGCCCCATCTACCAGAAGACCGCGGCCTACGGTCACTTCGGGCGCCCCGATCCGGACTTCTTCTGGGAGAAGACCAACAAGGCCGAGGCGCTCAAGTCCGCCGCGCGCAAGCTCGTCGGGCTCAACGGTCACGCGAACGGCGCCGCCAACGGCAGCAGGCCGGGCGGCAAGCGCCGCGCCGAGCGCGCGCTCGAGGCCTGAACGAGGCGGCCCGCGCGCCTCTCAGTGAGGCGCCGCGGGGACCAGCCGCGGCGGCGCGGCTGGCGCCGTCGCCTTGGGCGTCACCGCCGGGGCCGCCGGCGGCGGGGGCGGCAGCTCCTCCTGCCCCTCGCTCGCCTCCGCGCCCACCTCCAGATCGGGCGTGGTGCTCGAGGGGGTGGTCTCGGGCAGGGGCCCGCTCGCCGGCCCGTGCGCCTCGCGCACGTAGCGCATCATCGCGTTCACGCAGGTGACCTGCGCGCCGCGCACGGCGGCCAGGCTCCGGCCCCGCAGCCCCTCGACCAGGATCGAGAAGGCGAGCACGTCGGGGCCGTCGCCCACCAGCCCCGAGAGGCAGGACTTGCCGCGCAGGGTGCCGGTCTTGGCGCGCACCCGCTCGGCGGCCAGCGTCCCCTTGAACCGGTTGCGCGTCGTCCCGTCGACGCCCCCCACCGAGAGCGACTGCAGGAGCTCGGGCCCGACGCGCGGGTCGAGGTAGAGCGCGCGCAGGAGCGCCGCCATCGCGTCGGCGGTGATCCGGTTGGCGTGGCCGAGCCCGGAGCCGTTGCGCGGCACGTAGCTCGAGGGGGGGAGCCCCAGCTCGCCGATCACCTCGCGCAGGAGGTGGATCCCCTTCTCGCCGGTGGGCGGGCCGCCGTAGACCTCGGCCCCCGCCGCCTCCAGCACCCGCTCGGCGTAGTCGTTCTCGGAGTCCTTGTTGATCTTGCGCAGCAGGATCCCGAGCGGCGCCGACTCGTGCAGCGCCAGCAGCGGCCGCGCCTTGCCCGAGCGGAGCGGCGGCGTCGGCTCGACGCGCGCGTCGTCGCGCACCGCGATCCCGGCGCCGGCCAGCGCCGCCCGCATCAACGCCGCCGCGTAGAGCGCCTGGTGGGGGACGCGGCGCCGGAAGATGAGCGCCCCGCGCTGCAGGCTGATCCGCCCGTCGACGTCGATCTGGATGCGCGCGCCGGCGACGGACATCCGGACCGTCACCCGCGAGCGCCCGCGCGCCTTGGTGCGGACGGTGTCGTGGACCACGAACGACGGATCCGAGGGCGTGGTGGTCACCTCCGCGGGGAGCCCCGCCTCGGCCGCGGGGCGGATGCGGATCTTCACCAGACCGTGGTTCACCACCAGCGGCACCCGCGGCGACAGCGTGCCGAGCGCCTCCAGCTTGGCGTCGTCGGGCGTGGCCGGCGCGCCGCCGCCGTCGTCGCCCGGGGCCTCCTCGTCGGAGACCGGCTCGTCGGCGCCGAGGCGCCGCGGGTCGGCCACCACCGCGCCGGCGATGCTGCGGACGCCGCGCCGGACCAGCGCCTCGGCCATGGCGTCGAGGTCGGCGCCGGTGACCGTCGGGTCGCCGCTGCCGCGCAGGTAGACGTCGCCGACCACCACGCCGTCGGGGGTGGGCGCCGTGCCCGTGAGCTCGGTGCGGAAGCGCCAGTCGGCCCCCAGCCGCATGAGCGCCGTGGTGGTGGCCAGCACCTTCTGGTTGGAGGCGGGATCCATCAGCACCGTGCCGCGCGTCTCGAAGAAGAGCCGCCCGGTGCGCGCCTCCATCACCCGCATCCCCACGCGCGTCCGCCGGAGCGCGCTGTCGTGCAGGATCTCGCGCAGCGCGGTCTGCATGCGGACGATCCGGTCGTGGTCGCGGTCGTCGGGCGGCGGCTCGGGCGCGATCTCCGTGACCCGCGCCGGCTTGACCGGCGCCGCCGGATGCCGGGCCGCCGCGGCGTCGGCGGCCGGGGCCAGGAGGCAGAGGAGGACGGCGACCACCTGCTTCATGCGGTCACCGGGCGGCGGCGCAGCGGAACCCCAGATCGCCGTCGCGGTGGTCGGGCGCCCAGGCGTTGCGGTTGGCGGCGCGCGGGCCGACGAAGAAGCTGCAGCACGAGCCGCCGCGCACCACCCGCCGGGCGGGATCC
>DASZVW010000564.1:0-1825 GCA_035546895.1 Polyangia bacterium | reverse complement strand
CGTGCTGCGGGGCGCCCGGGGCCGGACGCCAGCCGCCGCCGTGCGGGCCGCCCGGCTCGTGCCCCGGCGGCGGACCCCCGCGCCAGCCGCCGTGCGGGCCGCCCGGCTCGTGCCCCGGACCCCCGTGCCAGCCGCGGTCGTGCTCCCAGTTGCGGTGCTCTTCTTCGCGGCGCCACTCCTCGTGGCGCTCGTGCATCACCATCTCGCGGTGATCGGGGCCGCGCCAGCCCGGACCCGGACCCGGGCCGCGCCAGCCGACCCCTTCGTAGTAGCCCGGCCGGCCGACGATGATCTCGCCGTGGAAGGCGGGCGGCGCCAGGCTGACGTCGATGATCGGCCGCTCGTAGACCAGCGGCGCGTAGACGTCGTTCACCACCACGAAGCGCGGCTGGTCGGCGTAGAAGACAGGATCGAACGCCCCCACGTACCAGTAGGCGCCCCCCTTCATCTCGAAGTGCGCGTCCGCGGCCGGCGCGTACCAGTGGTAGTGCGGCCCCTTGATGTAGCAGTAGGTCGGCCCGCCGAGCTGCACGCTGGCGTCGACGACCGGGTGCGGGCCGTAGAATGAGTAGCGCGGCCCCTCGTACCCGAACGGGGTCGGATCGCCGACGAAGTAGTACTGGCCGTTCACCTGCCGGTAGAGGCGCGGATCGGACGGCGGGTAGTCGTGAAAGTGCGGGACGTCGATCTCGCAGAAGCCGTGGCCCACCCGCTTGGGGAGCGGATGTCGGGACATGTATTGAACGACCTCAGCATGTGCGACACTGGCGACACCGGCGAAGGCGAACAGAAAGGCGGTCAAAATCAAACCTCTGCGCATCTGTGGCTCTCCTTTGTCTGCCCTTCGGGGTCGCCGATAATACGCGATCCGGCCTCCCGCGATACGCGCGAATGAAGCTCGGCCGCCGCGCAGACCCCGGTTTTCATGCTGTATGCGCGGATACGGATCGAGAGCCCGCTTGATCCCGCGCGCGCGATCGCGCACGGTGGAAGTGCTTTTTCACGTGGAGAGGGCGATGGCGCAAAAGAAGGTTCTGCTGGTCGAGGACGATCTCGAGATCCGGGACATCCTGCAAGATCTCCTCGAGGCGGAAGGGTACGACGTCATTCCCGCCAGCCACGGGCGCCAGGCGCTGGAGTTCCTCGAGGGGACGCCCGCCGCCGATCTCCCGCAGCTGGTGGTGCTGGACATGATGATGCCGCTCGTCGACGGCTCGCAGGTGCTGGCCTCGATGAAGAGCGATCCCAAGCTGTCGCCGATCCCGGTGGTGGTGCTGAGCGCGGTCGCGCGCGAGCGGCCGGCCGGCGCCGCCGCGTTCCTGCGCAAACCGATCCCGCTGCAGAAGTTCTTCGACACCGTCCGCAACTTCGTCGAGGCGGGGCAGCCCCGCCTCGCGCCGGGCTGACGGTCAGCGCTCGACGCGTACCGGGGCCGCGCCCGCGTACGGCGCCGGGTTGCTGACCGCCGCCGCCGGCTCCGTGTCGGCGAGCGCGGTGGGCCCTTGCAGGCGCGCCGCCTGATCGTCCTCCGCCTCGATCATCACCATGTCCTTGGGATCGAGATCGCACTTGCCGCGCAGCGCCCGCGCGCGGTCGATCTGCCCGAGCCGGTAGTAGGCGACCAGCCGCCAGAAGCAGCCTTCGGGATCGGCGCGCGCGTCGAGGTCGCGCAGGAAGAACAGCACCGTCTGCCAGCGGTCGGCCTGGTCGGCGCTGCGCGCGGCCTTCTCGGCGTCGTCGAGGTGGTCGCGCCGGTTCTGGGCCAGCGCCTTCTTCGCCGCGCCCGCGTGGCTGGGGAAGGGGGTGAGGTCGACGCCGTCGTTGA
>DASZVW010000563.1:0-2545 GCA_035546895.1 Polyangia bacterium | reverse complement strand
GCTGAAGTACGGGGCGTCGTCCCACACGCCGCGCAGCGAGGGCGGGTTGTTCCCCCCGTCGCCGAGCACCGGCGTCCCCACGTTGTAGCGGCCGGGCGAGGTGAGCGCGACCTGGCCGGCCAGGAGGCGCGCCTCGGCCGTCGCCTCGGGGACGTGGGTCCCGAGGTCGCTGTTGCCGATCATCTGGTGGCAGCCGGCGCAGCGATCGCGGAACAGGCGCAGGCCGCGCCGCGCCTCGGGCGAGAGCGAGCGCGCGCCGGCCGCGAACGGCGACGGCTCGGGCGGGATCCGCTCCATGTAGCGCGCCAGCGCCTGGCGCACCTCGGCCGGCTGCAGCGTCACCTCGCTGGGCCCGCCGGCGCCGCGCAGGCGCAGCGTGACCGGGTAGTCGGCGAAGTGCTCGGGGTCGCGCTCGGCCCCCTGGGCGTGCGTGGAGACGATGTTGTCGGCGAAGACGTCGATGGTCGCCTGGTTGCCGAGCCGCAGGTACGGCGCGGTGGTGGCGATCCCCCGGCAGGTCAGGGTGGTGGAGAAGAACCGGTTGTGCTTGGCCGGGTGGACGCGCCCGTCGGTGTGCCCGTCGTCGTGGCAGGCGGCGCAGGTGTAGAGCGAGAGCGGCCCGGTCGCCACGTTGTTGCGGACCAGCGCGCGGCTGTAGAAGAGCAGCTCGCCGCGCTCGGCCGGCGAGGGGCGCGCCGGGTTCCCCAGCACCAGCGTCGACTCGACCGCCGCCCGGCCGCCGGCCGCGGTCACGAAGGTCAGGCTGTCGCCCAGGCGATCGGCGGTCACGAAGCGCCCGCCGGGGAGCGCCGCCACCGCCGACGGGTTGGCCCCCACCGCCACCACCGCCGCCGCGCGGAGCTGCGGATCGGCGGCCGGCGCCAGCAGGAGGTTGTCGCTCCCGGCGCCAGCGACGGCCAGCGCGCCGCCGGCGTCCACGTCGGTGGCGTCGAGCTCGATCACCGGCTCGGGGCGCTCGCCGAGGTTGACGAACGGCCGGTGCCCCTCGCCCGGATCCTCGAGCGGCGGCGCCGACGCGTCGCCCGCCCGCGCGGCCAGCCGGAGGACGCCGCTGTCGAGCCCCTCCACCGGGCCGCGGGCGCGCGAGAGCTGCCGGTCCTCGTGGGTGAAGAGCAGCAGCGCGGGCGACGCGCCGCCCGTGGCCCGGAGATCGAGCACCGGCGCCTCGGTGCGGACGGTCTGGATCGGCAAGCGCAGCCGCCCGTCGGGATCGATGGGGTGGAGGGTGACGGTGTGATCGATGAAGTTGCTCACCGCCAGGAGCGGCGCCGGGCGGCCGGGCCAGGTGTTCCCGGGGACGACCCGCAACGCGCGCGGCGAGATCCCGGCCGGCATGGTCTGGACCAGGCGCCCGTCGTCGAGCGCGACGACCGCGATCTCGCGCAGCGGCGGCGAGGCGACGTAGGCCAGCTTGCCGTCGAGCGACAGCGCCAACCCGCGCGCGGCGGCCGGCAGCCCGGCGGCGAGCGGCGCGGCGACGAAGGCCCCCTTGGCGTCGCGGGCGATCCGGCGCAGCCCCGGCTCGAACCGGCAGGCGACCAGCGCCCCGCCGCCCGGCAGCGGGGCCAGCGCGTCGGGAAAGCGGCAGGCGGCGACCCGGGCCACGAGCCGTGGCGGCGACGAGGGCGCCACCACCGCCACCTCGTCGGCGGTGGAGAGCGCCACGTAGAGGAGACCGTCGGCCTGATTGAAGGCCAGCGCGCGCGGCCGCGTGTGCCCGTCGTGATAACCGACCGGCTGCCAGGGGAGGCCGCTCTCCTTCGCGGCGCGCGCCCGCTCCGCGGCGGCGCCCGCGACCACCACCAGCACCAGGGCCAGCGCCAGGCCGGCCGATCTTCCGCGTCTCGGCACCGGGCCTTTACCCCGCCTGCGCCTCGTGGTCCGCAACCTGGTGGGCCGGCCCCTTGCGCCACAGCTTCCAGCCCGTCTTCACCACCGCCCGCACGTCGCGCGCCCGCCCGGCGAACACGGTGGTGGCCAGCGCCAGCGCCTCCTGCTCCAGCTCGGCGCGCCGCTGGTCGACGGCGGCCAGCACCGCCTCGCCGTCGGCGGCGCGGCCGAACCAGCGCGGGTGCAGCCGCGCGGTCGCCTTGACGCAGTCGAGGTCGTGGACCTGACCCAGGAGCTCGCCCAGCCGCTCGACCTTGGGGATGAGCGTGGTCCCGAGCTCGGGGACCGCGGCGCCGATGATCCGCAGCTCGTAGGCCAGCGCCTTGACCTTCTTGCGCCAGGCGTGGAAGCGCTCCGCCGACGGGAGCTCGCGCGCCGCCGCCAGCGCCTCCAGGCCGTGGCGGTAGGTCCGGGTGACGCCGTCGCCCACCGCGCGGCGCCCCTCGTCCACCTCCCACTTCCGCAGGTCGCGCCGCGACCGCCGGAGCGCGCGGGCCGCGCGCTTGAGATCGCGCTCGACCTCCTCGGGCTCGAGCGCCCGGCGGATCTGCCGCTCGGCCGCGGCCAGCCGGCCCAGGAGGCGCGGCGGCAGCTCCGACTGCAGGCGCGTCCCCAGCACGCGGAAGGTGTGCGC
>DASZVW010000562.1:0-2748 GCA_035546895.1 Polyangia bacterium | reverse complement strand
GCAGCCGCTGGCCGGGTTCACCGAGGGGATCGCCTTCCTGCGCGCGCCGGACAACGGCTTCATCTTCTTCCCCAACGGCCGCCTGCAGGTCGACACCTACCTGTTCAAGAGCGGGATCGCCGGGCTCCCCAAGGACACCTTCCTCCTGCGCCGCGCGCGGCTCGAGCTGGGCGGCTGGATCGGCAGCTTCGTCTACTTCTACCTCGCGGGCGACTTCGCGCTCGGCCCGCCGGCCGGCGCGGCGCCGGTGGCGCCGGCCAACATCGGCACCACCGACGACTACGTCGCGCTCGCCCCCTGGAAGAACCTGGCCATCCTGCAGGTCGGCCAGTTCGACGCCCCGTTCACGCTGGAGAACCGGACCTCGGACAAGTACTTCGACTTCATGGAGCGCTCGATCACCGTGCGCGCCTTCGGCATCCCCGACAACAAGGAGATGGGGGCGATGCTGCACGGGTGGAACGAGGCGCGGAACTACTTCTACTCGCTGGCGGTGGTCAACGGCGACGGGCAGAACTTCAAGAACGCCGACAACGACTTCGACTGGATGGGGCGCGCCTGGATCGCGCCGTTCTCCTTCACGGGCCCGGGGCCGCTGCACGACATCGAGCTCGGCGCCTCGTTCTGGACCGGCAACCGCGACAACACGCTGCCGCCCACCGCGCAGACGACGCAGGCGGGGCTCACCTTCTTCAACACCGGCTCGTTCTCGACGACGCCGGCCGGCGCCACCGCCGCCGAGACGGTGCAGCTCCGCCAGAACGGCCGGATGAACGCCTTCGCCGGCGAGCTCAACGCGCCGGTCGCGCACAGGTACGGCGTGCGCGGCGAGTTCGTCTGGAAGCACAGCCCCCTCTCCGAGGAGATGGTCGGCGGCAACGGCGCCGCCACGATGAACCTGGGCGGCGCCGACCTGCGCGGCTACTCGGCCTACGGCGAGGTCTGGGCCTGGGTGCTGGGCGACGACACCATCATCGGCGACCAGCAGGGGCTCGAGCCCTACCTCCGCTATGGCGGCTTCAAGGTCCGCCCGCCGCAAGACGGCGTCATGCTGGCGCTGCGCTACGAGCACCTCGACGAGTCCCTGAGCGAGAGCTCGACGGCGATGATGCTGGCGCTGGGCAACAAGGCGGTCGGCAAGACGGTGGTCGACTCGGGCGAGCTGGGCGTCAACTACTGGCACTCGAAGCGGTTCCGCGCGACGTTCAACTACGTCCTCAACCACTTCGATCGCGGCGCCGGCGCCAGCGCGACGCTGAAGGGGTTCGCCAGCGCCTGGGAGCAGGAGCTCCTGTTCCGCCTCGCCGTCGCGCTGTGAACCGAGCCCGCGCGGTCGGGCCTCCCCTCGAGCGTGATCCTCCGCCCAAACGTTTCGTGTTCGTCACCCTCGTGTCACGTGGCGCGGGCACGATGCCCGCGAACATTCGAGGGGAGACCACGATGAAGATCATGATCAAGGCTGCGCTGGCGGCGACGCTGGCGCTCGGTTCTCTGGCGGCCAGGCCCGCCCTGGCGGGGACGGTGACGGTGAAGGGCTCCGACACCATGGTGGTGCTCGGGCAGCGGTGGGCCGAGGAGTACATGAAGAAGCACCCCAGCTCGACGATCCAGGTGACCGGCGGCGGCTCGGGGACCGGCATCAGCGCGCTCATCAACGGCACCACCGACATCTGCGAGGCGTCGCGCTCCATGAAGGACGCCGAGAAGAAGCAGCTCGCCGAGAAGGCCGGCGCGCCGCCGGTCGAGATCACCGTCGCCAAGGACGGCCTCTCGGTCTACGTGAACGACTCCAACCCGCTCACCGAGCTGACGATGGCAGAGCTCAAGCAGATCTTCACCGGCAAGGTCGACAACTGGAAGCAGGTGGGCGGGCCGGACGCCAAGATCATCCCCTACTCGCGCGAGAACAGCTCGGGCACCTACGTCTTCTTCAAGGAGCACGTGCTGCAGAACGCCGACTACACGCCGCGCGCGCAGGCGATGCCGGGGACGGCCGCGGTGGTCAACGCGGTGGTCAAGGAGAAGTTCGGGATCGGCTATGGCGGGGCGGCCTACGCCAAGGGGATCAAGGTCCTCAAGGTGAAGAAGGACGCCGCGACGCCGGCGATCGCCCCCTCCGACGCCACGATCAAGAACGGGACCTACCCGCTCTCGCGCCCGCTGTTCTTCTACGTGCGCGCCAACCCCTCGGCGGAGATCAAGGCCTTCACCGACTGGGTGCTGTCGGCCGAGGGGCAGGGGATCGTCACCAAGGTGGGATATTTCCCCATCAAATAACGTTAGAAAACGCGCCGCTGGCCGAACTCGTGCCGGCATTGTTTCTCCGCCGGCACGTGTTTGAAGCGGCGCGTTCACGGTCGAGTTCTAGTCTCAACGCATGAAGCAGGCCGCGCGGTTCGCGCACATCTCGGACCTCCACCTCGGGCGCAGCGCCGAAACCGACGCCAACGCCGCCCGCCTCTGCGCCTCGCTGCTGGAGTCGGGGATCGACCAGGTGGTGGCCACCGGCGATCTGACCCACCGCGGGCTGCAGCGCGAGCTCCAGCAGTTCGAGGCGGCGTTCGCGCCCCTCATCGCCCAGGGGCGGATGATCGTCGTCCCCGGCAACCACGATTGCCTGGGGGACGACGTCTCGGGCGCGCTCATGAGCGGGCCGCGCGTGCAGACCACCGAGCGTCCCGGCCTTTACGTCGTGCGCGTGAACTCCACCGCGCCGCACAACCGCTCCTGGATCAACGGTCACGGCAG
>DASZVW010000561.1:0-1626 GCA_035546895.1 Polyangia bacterium | reverse complement strand
GGCCACCAGGCCGGCGACCGCCAGCCCGAGCGCCAGCCGCAGGCGCCGCTGCTCGTCGGCGGTCCTGGTCATGGGGCGCCCGGGCGCGCCAGCCCCACCAGGCAGTCGGCCAGCGCGCCCGCCGCCTCGCCCATCCGCGGCCCCGGCCGCACGACGAGCTCGTAGGTGGCGCTGGGGAACCCGCAGGTCCGCCCGTCGCGCAGCGCGCGCAGCGTGCGCCACCCCGGCCGCTTCGGCATCTCGGCGACGCTCGCCTTCGCCGCCATCACGATGTCCGGCTGCGCCCGCACCACGAACTCGGGGTTCAGCTTGGGGAAGGGGCCGAGCTCGGCGGGGAGGGCGTTGCCGAGGCCGAGGGTGCGCAGCGTCTCGCCGATGAACGAGCTCGGCCCCGCCGCGTAGGGGGTGGGATCGATCTCGAAGTAGACGCGCCGCCCGCGCAGCGCGGCCGGGACGCGCGCCGCTGCCGCCCGCGTGTCGCGCTCGATGGCCGCCCAGACCTCGTCGGCCTTGGCCGGTGTGCCCAGCAGGCGCCCCAGCAGCGCCAGCGTCCGCCGCACGTCGGCGCGGTCGCGCGACTCGAGCGCGATCACCTTCAGACCCAGCGATTCCAGCCGGTCGGTCACCCGCGCCGAGGTCGAGGCCAGCACCACGTCCGGCTTCAGCGCCACGATCCGCTCGATCTGCGCGTCCTCGAGGCCGCCCAGCTTGGGGAGCGCCGCCACGCTGGCCGGCCAGTTCGAAAATCGGTCAGTGCCCACCAGCCGCGCGCAGGCGCCCAGCGCGCAGACCGACTCGGTCAGCGACGGCAGCAAGCTGACGATCCGGCGCGGCGGCGCCTCGAGCGTGATCGCGATCCCACGGTCGTCGCGGATCGCCACCTCGGCCCGGGCGGTCCACCCGGCGAGCGCCGCGGCCACCAGCAGCGCCGGCAGCAGCGCGCGCGTGCTCGCCCCACGTCTCCTCGGGCGCGCGCGACAGGCTGCCGGATGGCGGCTGGTGAACACGGAGGGACTACTATCACGCCGGCTGGCCGCGGGGCGGGCGCGCGAATCTTGCGCCGGCGCCGGCGGCGCCCGAAACTGTCGGACAGGGGGAGGCGTGACACCGCGCGAGTTTGCGAGCAGGGCCGGGCGGACCGAGCTGGACACCCGGGTCGAATTGAAAGCGGGCGACGACGCCTTCCAGGGGACGTCGAAGAACATCGGCCTGGGCGGCCTGTTCGTGGCGACCGAGCGGACCTTGCGCGTCGGCGAGCGCCTGGCCCTCACCTTCACGCTGCCCGAGCAGGCGCGCTCCGTCGCGGTGAGGGCCGAGGTGCGCTGGGTCCGGCAGGGGTCGACGCTGCCGGCGGGGATCGGCTTGCGGTTCGTGAACCCGCCGGTGGCGGCGACGGTCGCCATCCACGAGTTCCTGCGCCGGCGCGACGAGGATCGGACCCCCCGGTAGCGCGGCCGTCAGGGCACCGGCCAGCAGGTGGCGCAGTCCCAGATCGCGGCGACCGTGTCGAAGTTGCAGGTCTGGCCGGCGGGGCAGTCGGCGTCGTCGACGCAGGCGTCGCGCTTGGTGTGACAGAAGTAGGCGTGCCCGCAGGCGTCGCCGCAGGCGCAGGGGACCTGCTGGTCG
>DASZVW010000560.1:0-3615 GCA_035546895.1 Polyangia bacterium | reverse complement strand
GCGGACCACCCGGGGGCGCGCCCACGCCTCGTTGTCGACGACCAGATCGGCGCGCGCCAGCGGATCGAAGGCGGCGCGGTAGCGCGCCTGGGCCGGGAAGTACCGGCGCGCGATCCGGCCGGCGACGTCGGCGGGCGTGCGCCCCTTCGCCTCGTCGCGGGCGGCGATCCGCCGGCGCGCCTCCTCGGGGCTGACCTCCAGCACGACCAGCGGCACCCCGGCCGGGAGCCCGCGCAGCACCATCACCCCCTCGACGACGGCCAGCGCGCCGTCGGCCGGGCCGCCGAGGTGCGCCGCCAGCGCGGCGCCCACCGCCCCATAATCGAAGTAGCGGTCGTAATAGAGCGCCGACTCCTCGGCGGCGCCCAGGCCGGCGAAGTCGAGCGGCCGGCGAAAGTCGTCGACGTGCAGCAGCCGCGTGGACCGGCCGCCGGCCTCGAGCGCCGCCGCCAGCGCCGCCGCGAACCGCGACTTGCCGCTGCCGTCCAGCCCGTCGACGGCGATCGCCGACCGCGGCCCGCCGGAGCTCATCGCGGGGGGCGCGGGACCCTTCGCGGGTCCCGACCTAGAGAGGCGGGCGGATTCTCCATTCGGGCGTGAAGAGCTGCCCGAGCGCGACACCTGCCCGCACGATGGCGATGATCATCATGTAGACGAGCATGACCCAGGTCTGCTCGAAGTAGGCCAGCGCCAACGCCAGGACGATCACGAAGTCGCGCCGGCCGAGCAACATCACCGCCCGCATCGAGCTCGAGCCGGCGCCGCTCATGTATCGGAGCGACTGCCCATAAGCGAACCACCAGCGGAGCTTCATGACGTCGCCCTCGCCCTGCCGCACGAGCTCCCGGTAGGAGACCCCGGCGTAAAAGACGGTCATGACGGCGGCGGCGAGCGCCGTCTTCATGTCCAGGTAGGTCCCGCCGTGGCGCCAGAGCGCCAGCCCGACGGCCAGCACCATCATCACGTTCACGAAGTCGCCCACCACCGTGTCGAGCCAGGCCCCGAGCGCCGTCTGGTGCAGCCGCACGCGGCCGAGCTCACCCGCGCACCCGTCGAGGATCGCGTAGCCCTCGAGGATCGCGAACCCGGAGAGCACGCTCTGCCAGGTCCCGCCCGCCACCATCAGCGCGCCGTAGAGGCCGACGAAGCCGGCGATCAGTGTCACCAGCGCCGGCGCGACCGGCAGGTGAACCAGAAAGAGCTGGGTCAGCCGGGAGGCGATCTTCTGGTTGAGCAAGCGGTCGACGATCCCCACGGTGTCGCGCTGTGCCTCCCGGAACACCACCCCCTCGGCGGCCCGCCGCGACGCCGCGTCGACCACCCGGGTCCCCCGATCGAATCGCGACGGCTGCACCCAGACCGTGTCGGCCTGCACCACGATCGCGTCGGCGCCGAGCTCGTCGCGCAGGCGCTGGACGGCGGCGTCCGCGTCGCCGTCGATCTCCCGCACTTCCATGTTGCGCGGCAGCCGCGAGGGAATGTGCACGCTGCCGTCGCTGGCGATCACCGCGTGGACGTCGCGGAGCCGACCCAGCTGGCGGATGGCCCGGTCGACGACGCGGAGCCCGCCCACGCGCATCCGCGCGCCGGCCGCCTCCGACGCGGTGGCCGTCAGGATGACGGGGACGATCGCCCGGGGACCCACGCTGACGGGCCGGGGGAGCACCGCCGCCGCATGCGCCGCCGGATTGAGCTCACCCGCACCTTCGGTAATCATCATGCGACAAGTCCCTCAGCGTAAGCCCGTCCCGCGGGGTTCCCTACAATGCCATTCAGCCGCCGCCAACTCAAGCGCGATGGCGTAAAAACCGGCCGAAACGTGCGTGCCGCGGCCCTCGTTCGTTCGTCAAATCGCTGACGAATCGGCGGCCTGCCGGGGCGAATCGCCGGGATTGTCTCAGATCGGCCGCTACTTCGACCGCTCTTGGGCCGGCAGCTCTTCCGGGAGGCAGGGGGCCATCACCCGCAGCATGAGCGGGTGGCAGAGGCCGTTGCTGGCCACCGAGCCGCGGCGCCGGAAGAGGTCCTTCTGGTTGTAGCGCATGGGCTTGCCGTCCCCGTCGCTGACCGTACAGCCCGCCTCCGTCAGGATCACCTCGGGGGCGCAGGTGTCCCACTCCTGCTCGGCGGGCGACAGGTTGAGGACGGCGTCGAGATCGCCGCGCGCCAGCGCCATGTGCTTGACCGAGGCGCCCATCGCCACCGCCCGCGGGGCCAGCCCCGAGGCGGCCAGGCACTTGCCGAGCCCCTCGTCGGGGTTGAGGCGCGAGATGCCGACCCGCAGCTCGCTCGGCTCCTTCCGCTTCGAGGTGACGATCCGGCTCGAGGTGCCGCTGCTGTCCATGAAGGCGCCGCCGCCGCGGCGCGCGTGGTAGAGCGCCTGCCGCACCGGCTGGTAGACGACCCCCAGCACCGGCTGCTCGTCGATCACCAGGCCGATGTGCACCGAGAAGTCGCCGGTCTGGGCGATGAAGTCGCGCGTCCCGTCGAGCGGATCGATGATCCAGACGCGGCGCTTGGAGAACCGCGCCGGATCGTCGGGCGACTCCTCGGTCAGGAAGGCGTCGCCCGGGAAGGCGGTGCGCAGGCGGTCGAGGATCAGCGCGTCGGCCGCCTTGTCGGCGGCGGTGACCGGCGAGGTGTCGGGCTTGGTGTCGACCACCAGCTCGGGGCTGCCGTAGTAGCCCAGGATGACCCGGCCCGCGTCGCGGGCGGTCTGGCAGGCGACTTCGTGCTCCCGATCGAGGTTGCTCACGCGCGCTAGGCTAGCAGATCACCCGGGACCCCTGGGAGGGTTCCCGGACCCGCGCCCGCGGAGGCGCGCGCGATCTCCTCCTGCCGCGCGCGGGCCTGGGCGACGAACGCCGCCCGCCCGTCGAGGAGCTCGCGGAACCAGGTCTCGAGCACCATCAGGTTCCAGATCCGCTCGCCGTGGTCCTCGCCGGCGCGGTGCCGCTCGAGCAGCGCCTCCACCGCCCCGGGAACGAAGAGGCCCCGCCCGCGGGCCTCGGGCGCGAGCAACAGATCGCGCGCGGTCCCGTGCAGCCGCCCCGCCAGCCAGCGTCCGGTCGGCAGCGCGAACCCCTTCTTCTTGCGCTCCAGGATGGGGGTGGGGACCAGATCGGCGAACGCCTGCTTGAGGACCTGCTTCCCCTTCCCGTTGCGCAGCTTGAGGCGGCCGGGCAGCGCGGCGCCGACCTCCACGACGTCGTGATCGCAGAACGGCGCCCGCGCCTCGAGGCCGTGGCTCATGCTGGCGACGTCGACCTTGGCCAGGATGTCGTCGGGCAGGTAGGTGTCGCAGTCGAGGTCCTGCAGCCGCCCGAGCAGGTCGGTGGCCGCGCTGGCCGCCAGGCGGGCGGCGAACGCTTCGGCGGTGGCGTCGCGCGCGAACCGCGCGCGCAGCTCGGGGGTGTAGATCTCGGCCTTCTCGCCGGCCGAGAAGTGACAGACGAAGCGGAGGTAGCGGGTCGCCTCGTCCTGCGACAGCGCGGCGCCGTACTCGCGCAGCCAGCGCGCCGGGCCGCCGGGCGCCTTCCCCAGCGCGGCGGCGACCAGCCGCGGGAGCGGCCCCGGCAGCCGCCGCAGCACGTCGCCCAGGTGCGCCCAGACGTA